>JAQUOO010000032.1 GCA_028717055.1 Candidatus Omnitrophota bacterium
ACATCATAAATATCCTCTACCGCCTGTTTCAACATCGCGGATTTACCATAGAAATCCCCGATCGCCTTGGCAATATCGGGTTTTGTGGCGATAACAGGATTGATTTCGCAATTGGTCAATCTGCCCAGATTATCAATCAGAATCAAATCCAAAGGATCAGACATGGCTACAGTCAAAGAACGCAAGGTGCGGGACAAAGGAAGAACAGAATTCTTGATGGCGAAATCATGCGGTATGAGCCGTTCAAGCCCCTGATCTATCGCCGGTTTAAGCATACCGCCTGTGCCCAGTGAAAAATAAGGAACATTGAGTTGCTTACCTAAAACCGCTACCATCTGGTCTTCTTTGACTAAACCGAGCTTTACCAAAACCTCACCCAGTCTTCCGCCTTCCTGGCGCTGCACAGATATGGCTTTTTCTAATTGAGCTTCATCAAGCAAACCTTCTTTAATAAGAAGCTCGCCTAATTTCAGATATTTTCCTTTATTTAACATAATTTTAAGATAAATTAACGTTTAGTTTCAAAACTGTTCAAGTAAGTGCTCATACTCTGCTGCCGGGCCAAAGGAACGATTTTAGCCTGTTCCCGCAAAGGAAGAACCGCATTTTTAACCGGAACAGAAGAGGCTTTCTCGCTTTTCACAATATGCGGAGTAATAAAAACCAGGAGTTCCCTTTCCTGCCCCGGGCTTTGGCTCTTATGCCTGAATAAAACCCCTAAAAAAGGTATATCCCCTAAAAAAGGAAGTTTAGTAATAACCGTGCTATTCTGCTTCCGGATTAAACCGCCTAAAACTACGGTTTCGCCGTCTTTTACGCGCACAGTAGTTTTGGTGCTGCGCACCTCCGGATTAAGAAACGTGTATGTCGAACCGCCGCTAGAAAAAGTAGAACTGGTAGTCGAAGCTTCGGAGACCTGCGGATAAACAAACATCAGAATCTCTCCGGCATCAAGATCAATCTGGGGGGTTACTCTTAGCGAAACGCCGGTTTCATAACGCTCAGGGGTAGCGGTTATCGCACCGGTAGTGGTCTGGCTTGTCGAAGTAACGCCTATAGCTTCATCAGTAACGATTTTCACCTCGGCAGTTTCATTGTTCAAAGTCAGTATTTTCGGCCGCGCAAGGAATTTTGTATCGGTTTGCACCCTTAAGAAATCCAGCTGCATATTATAAATACTGGTCCCGTTATTTCCGTTACTCACATCTATCGACCCAGAAGTAAGAGTCTTGGCAACACTTCTAAACGAATACATCGAAGGGCTAAAAGGATACTCGGTGCTAATGGTAGCTCCTTTTATGGCTATACTGAATGGCGTTTGCCCAAACTTAAAACCGATCTGATCGACATTCTTCTTGCTTACATCCAGAATTTCAACCTCAAGCATAACCTCCGGGACAGAAACGTCCAGCGAGGCGACAACTTGAGTTATTACTTCCATCTTGCTGGGTATATCCGTAACTATCAGGCTGTTAGTCCGGTAATCTTCCACCACTGAACCGTCTTTGGTTAAAATCTTCTTTATCGCCTGAGTGATGCCGCTTTCTTCTTCAACTTTCCACTTGCCGGTATCGGAAGTGGAACTCGAAGACGAGCCAGAGGAGCCAGAAGAACTGGAGCTGGAGGAGCTGGAGCTGGAAGAACCAGAGGAACTGGAAAAATTGCTGCTTGTTCCGCTTAAATTATTTTTCATTTCTTCTTTCAAAGAAGAGGAAGAAACCGTAGCGTGTTTTAAATAAAAAACTTTCGTTACCGTCTTGACTGCGGGTTTTCCCCAGTCATTGACGATAAAAACGCTGGCTTCTTTATCCAAGTCATAAGTAAGATTGTTGGCTTTGAATATTTTATCCATCGCCTCTTTTAAAGGCACTTTATCCATATAAAGGGTTATCTTCCTGTCCTCAAGCGCCTCGGAAGCGACAAAGTTCAACCCGGACTGAATCGAAAGAAGCTTCAGCACATCCTTCAGAGAAGCATCTTGTAAATCCATGGAGATAAAAACATCCCCCTCAGGCAGCGGAGCCGATGCTCCATAAACATATGAGCCGGGAGAAAAAATAACATTAAAGAAAAAGAGCATGGAAACTAATAATCGAGAAATGCTTTTCATGGTTCCTCCTTTACGTTTTAACTTTATGCTGCTGACCCGTTACAGCCGGAGAAGACAGCTTATATTCCATATTGGAAAAAATCACGGTTACTCCTTCTTTGCTTATTTCCGCAACTTTTACTTCTCCTATCATATCTCCTGCTTTGACCACTTTGTTATTTATGATAGCCTGAGGGAAAACCCCCCCCCAAAGCAGCCCTTGAACTTTCATCTCGGGCAACGGCCTGGTTTCTTTTGGGACTTCTTTTTGTATATTCTTTTTTGTATCCTCTTCTTTTTCTTTTGTTATCAAAGGCTTAAAAGGGTCTCTTAGCCCTTGTCCGGAATATGTTACTGCCGGCCGGGTAACCTCTTCATTCTTATTGCTATTTTCAGGAACTAAACTTTTCTTGACCGCCTCATCCGCTTCAAGCGCTTTAGGCGGGATAAAATCGAATTTTGATTCAGCGAATGAATCCGAAGAAAAAGCGCCTGTTAAAAATATACCCAGGACAAAAATCAGTTTAAGGCCGCTTCGAAGCAAAACTCGAACCCCGCCGGTAAAAACCCGGCTCTTAAACAGCGCAACACTCATTACTAGAAAATTATTTTGCATTTTGTTATTTTACTTTCGCGGCAACCGAACTCATCCGCAAGTTAACAACCAATTTACTGCCATCCTGGACATCTCTTCTGTTTATATCCATGCCATCAATCATATAAAAGCTGCGGGAAGTTTCCAGCGCGTTAATGAATTTGGCCAAATCGTCGTAATTCGAGGCGATGACGCTAACGCTAAAACTATTTTTAACATAATCACCCCTCACTTCTCCCTGCAAAGGCTTAACAGACAGAACCTCCACCTTTGAGATTTTGGCAATACCAACTATGTCATTCATAACCGCTCCCGCTTCCTTGCTAGGAAACAATTTCTTATAAGCAGTTATCTTTTTCTCCATCCCGCCTATTTTCTCCAACTCCAGGTTTTTCTTTTCCTCTTCGCCTATCCTGGTTTTTAGAGCTGTTCCGGCAACAAGATTAGCATTGTAAATATTATGAGCTATAATCAAAGCCGCAAGAATTATAGCCGTATTTACAATCAGGTTCTTATATCTTTCCACTTGTTCTATCTTAATCATTTCACTTTGCCTCTTTATTAGCCTTGCAAGATATCAAGAATGTAGTAACCATCGCCCGGTCAAACTGGGTATGATCGATAAAAACTATATTTATATCTTTGAAATACTTGGAGAACTCCCGGCTTTCTTTTAAACCGTTATAAAAATCATTTACCGCCTGATATTCGTCATTGCTGTCGCCCAAATAACTCATCCCCTCCAGCACGAGTTCAACCAATTTATCTTTTTTTTCCATGGCAAATTTCGTAAGCCATATCCCTTTGGGGATTATCCGGGGAATAACACCCAGGATTTCCGTAACATACAGCTGTTTCCTGACAAGGTAATCAAAACTATCCAATGTTTCCTTATGCTTCAGGGAAATTCCGGTAAGTTCTTCATAATTTGATTCGGAGTTAGCCCTGGCGACAGCCGGCCTTTTACTAATTACAGAGTTTAATGCCTGGTTTAACGAATAGGACCGAAAGATCCCATAGGAAAAAGCTCCAAGGCAAATTAAAACAGCAACAGTAATCACGCGAAAATCAAATCTTATACTCTTGAACAAAGACACTAAATCCAGGCTGGCATCGGTCTTTAGCCTAACCTCTCTCTCCCAACTTTCAATCAGATTAAGCCGTATCTTTGTAGGAAAAGCCCTGGAGATCGCTGCGCCGTAGCTCTTGACAAAACCGGAAGAAAATACCATAGGTTTGCCGAGTATCTTGGAAATATCGATAAACTTACCGGATAAACCCATATCATTTATAAAGGCTTCCAGGTCTTTCCACCAGTCAAAACCGGAAATCACGAACATATTTTTCAAAGGTTTGGCGGGAAATTTAGAGTGGTAATAATCCAAAGATACCCGCACTTCCGCCTTAAGTTTATCTAATGACAAAGGCGCGGAAACAGTGGAAAAATCCAAATCATTCGGAACAGCGCTGGATAAGTTTATGTCACGGCTGAAAAGCGGAAAACCGTTATCCAAAACAGTAAAGTTAATTTCATTCTGGGCATTGGAATCAAAACAGAGTATTCCTGTTATTCCGCTATCCCTGGCTCCGGAGAGCTTCAATATCCTTGAAATACTGAATCCGGAATATTCAATCGAACTTACTTTTATATGCAACTGGTTAAGAATAGAGAAGTATTTATCATAAGCATCTTTTTTGATGCCCATGAATAAAACTGTATTTATGCGGCTCAACTTATCCAGCTCAACTTGATAACTTGAAATAAGTTCTTCCACCTTAAAAGGTATGTATTTTTTGGCTTCGAAGATTATAGCGCTCTGTAATTCTTTTTTAGGCAGAACCGGAATCTCGAAAGTCCTGATAATCAGATCCCTGCCCGAAAGACAAAGGCAAGCCTCTTTAGCCTCAATTCTATGCCTCCTGAAGGCATCATTAAAGGAAGCGACTAACTTGATCTCGGTAGGTATCTTCTCTTCCAATTCATTGCCGGCTACTCCCAAGAGAGGAATCTGCAGGTTATTCAACACTTTCTTCCCCTTGACTTCAACAACATCAATTAAGTCAGAACCGAAATATATACCCAACTCACTCATTAATCTGCTCCCGTTTTAGACATACCCGATTGTTTCCCGGTAGCCGGAGACATAGATTGACGCTTGCTGCTTTGAAGCCAGCTATCTACATCCTTACGGTCAAATCTCCAAACCCCTCCTACTTTAATACCGGAAATCTTTCTCTGGCTCAACCAATTATAGATGGTCTGCTTCTTTAGCTTCAAGTAATCCGCCAACTCATCGATATCTATAAGTCTATTCATTTTTATTCCTTATTCTATAATAACCAATAAGGAACTTAATTAAAACATAAGATGTTTATCTTGTCAAGTGTTTTTTTTCTTATACTTACTTATACTTACCGCTAGTAATAGAAAAAAAGGGCGAGTCATTTTCTCGCCCCCCCTTTTTTTATCTATTACTTATTTTATTATAAACTTACCGGAAATTACTCATTAAAGCAGGAATATTACGGGGTGTAAGTATAATCAACCTTTATCTTAAGCTGTGTTACCTTACCGCTTAAGCTGGAACTATCAGGAGCATGATTCAGTGGATAAATGTCAACTTGGACTTTATACGGAATATCCGCATCATCAGGTATATAAGGACACTCAACCCTATTAGCACTACCCTTACAGAGCCCATCACAGGCATCATCTATACAACCTTTATTCTGAAAATAGGCGTAGTATGTTTTATCCACACCAATAACCCAAGTCCCTTTTCTTAGCATATCCTGGGCATAATTCATTATGCCCTTAGCCGCATAATAAGCCCTGATCCTGCTTGTGTTATGATGGCTCAATCTATACTGATTGGTTATTATACCCAAAATAACGCCTGCTAAGACAGCCACCACTAAAATAGTTGCCAAGACAATAAGCAATACTACGCCTTTGCGAGTATCTTTAGAATCAGGCATCTTTTCTTAAGGATATCCTATAATCGCTGCCGGCTTGCTGCAGAAGCACATGGCCCTCTCTAGCAAGCCAACCAAGACTCATAAGGACATTATCACGGCTCTTATCTATACCCTTGACTAATTCGGTCAGAGTAGCTTCGTGACGCTGATCCAAGAAATGCCATATATCTCCGGCAACTATACCTATTTCTGTAATCATTTTTCCTCCAGGAATTCATTTTATAATAACTGCTGACCCTGTCAACTATTATTTACCTGCCCACTCTTTGGCTACCCTTGCAACACACGACCTGCTCTCGCAACTAAAATATAATTTGACTATGGAAATTTGAGACTTACTTTACAAACGCCTTAAGCTGATTAATCCGTTCTTCGGCGTATTTAGATTCAGGCAAATCCAGACTGGATATTTTTGAATAAACCTTCATTGCTTCCTGATAGTTACCTTTATCTTCATAAGCCCTGCCCAACCTGAAAAGAGCCGCAATAGTAATCGTATCGCTTGCTTCCGGCGATTTGGTCACTTCTATATACTCCTTAATCGCATCATCAATATTGCCCTTGGCTTCTTCAACCTCGGCTATTTTAAAGTGCAGCCCCGGCTGGTCTTTAGAAAACGCCCCATTCAAGCTGTTGCGGTAATAATCCAAAGCTTTATTATAATCTCCGGTTTTAAGGAACAGTTCGGCCAGGGCAAAGTATGCTTTTGACCTGATATCCGTTTTATTGGAACTAACGGCTTTTGTAAAACAATCCAGCGCTTCTTTGTTTTTTGCTCCATCTATGTAAGCAAGGCCTAAAGCGTAATAGGCATCTGGCAATAAACTGCTTTTGGGAAAATCCTGAATAAGAGAAAGAAAATAGCGGGCTGCCAAATCAAATTCTTTATGCTGATAATAGTAAATCCCCAACCACCATATAATATCGGGAGTAAAGCTGGAATCGGGGTATTTTGAACGCAGGGCCTTGAACTTCGCCAGCGCTTCTTCATTCTTACCCATTTGATACAAAGAATCCGCCTGTCCATATTCGGCTTTCTGAATCAGCTCAATATCACCCGCTCCTAATCTGGAAACTTCTTTGAATGCCTGAGCAGCCGAAACATAATCTTTCAAATTATAGAAGCTGTTGCCTAATAGATACAAGGCTTTAGGCCTTATTTCGCTGCCGCTAAAATCATCCTGAAACCTTTTAAGAGCAATCTTGACCGAGTTATAATCCTGTTTGCTGAAATAAGCCAAACCGAGCGTATAAACAGCATCATCAAGAAAATTGGAAGAAGGGAATCTTTTTTCCAGCGTTTTGAGGCTTGAAATCCCCTCTTCTATCTTAGCGTCTTTCAGATAAACCGAACCTAACTGGTATAAAACATAATCGCTACAGGAAGAATCCGGATACCTATTCAAGAAAATATTATATGTTTCCTGCGCCTTCCCATAGTCTCCTTCCTCCTGATACGCGTCCCCTATCTGGCAAAGGGCGTTAATTTTAAACGTATCATCGCAACCCGAATCAACAACCTTCCTAAATTCTTCTACGGCTTCCCTAACTTTGCCTTCATTCAATAATGATTTGCCCAAGCTATAATATAATTTATCCACAGCCTGCCCTGCGCCCTTATCTCTCGGATTGATTCTAGCCAAGGCCTGGCGATAGGATTTTGAAGCTTCGGAATAATCCGCTAAACCATACTCGGCATCCGCTTTGCCCATCAGCCCCTGAAGAATGATCAAAGGGTCCTTTGCCAAACCCAGCAATTCTTCATATGATTTCTTGGCCTGATTTATGCGGTTAGTTTCCATCAATAACATAGCTTTGCCCAGCAAAAAGATTTCCCGGTTTCGTTTATCCAGGCTCTCCTGCTTTATCCCCGAAAAAATATCTTCGGCATCTTTATACCGCTTTAGTTTAAGATACGCCCAACCTAAATCAAGCTTAGCCAAAGCGTTTAGTTTATCATCCGGATTGCCGGACAAAACTTTGGAATATGCCTCTACCGAACCGATAAAATTCCCCAAATAATAGTTAGCCTCGCCTAAATAAAAATAAAGATAGGACACTTTAAGGGTATCTTTGGAAAACTCCTTGAGCGCCAGGCCGATTTTATCGATTAAAGAAGAATAATCCTTCAGGTTATACAGACATTCTATGATTTTAAGCGCAGCATCCTTACTTTGAGGTTCTCTGGGGTATTTTTTATTCAAGGCAGTAAAAAAATGCAACGCTTCTTTAAATCTCTGCTCCTGGAACAAACACCATCCCAAAGAATAATACGCGATTGGCGCATAAGAAGAAGCGGGAAATTCTTTTATAATCTTGTCGTAGTAGGAAATCGCCGCCGGATAATCGTTTTTCTTGAAATTGACTTCGGCAATCCAGTAATAAAGGCTGTCTTTTATGGATTTGGCTGCAGGACTTTCCAATAGTTCAGTAAATTTATCCAAGGAAAGGGCTAATTTGTCCTGATGAAAATAGCATTCGCCAATCAACAGATTCGCTTCAATTTTCCGGGAAGAATCCGGATAATTCTTCAGAAAGCGCCCTAACAACCCAAGGCTTACTTCATAGTAACCATCCTCATAGGCTTTTTGGGCCATAAAAATAGTTTCTTCCTCTTTAGCTGGCTCATCAGCGTAAGATAAATGACAAATACCAAAATTCAAAGCACAAAATAATGACAAAACACAAAGCACAAAGGACAAAACTTTAATTTTGATATTTGACATTTGGACTTTGGATTTATTTTGGATTTTGAATTTTGTCATTTGTCATTAAACCTCATTGTTCTTCAAAATATTTCCTAAGATATTTTCCTGTATACGATCTTTGATTCTTAATGAGTTCTTCGGGGCTAGCGGAAGCAATCAATTCTCCTCCTTTATCTCCGCCTTCCGGGCCCAAATCAATAACAAAATCTGCGCTTTTAATCACTTCTAAATTATGCTCAATGACAATAACGGTATTGCCTTTATCGACCAGCCTCTGCAAGACATCAATCAGTTTGGCTACGTCGGCAAAATGCAGCCCCGTAGTCGGCTCATCAAGAATATAAAGAGTATTGCCTGTCGCGCGCTTGCTTAATTCACTGGAAAGCTTGATTCTCTGGGCCTCTCCTCCGGAAAGAGTTGTCGCGGATTGGCCAAGCTGAATGTAGCCTAAACCAACATCATATAAATAAGCGAGCGGATTATGTATTTTTGGAATGTTATTGAACACTTCCAGCGCTTCTTCTACGGTCATCTCCAATACATCAGAAATAGATTTACCCTTATATTTTACAGCTAAGGTCGCCTCGTTAAACCTCAAGCCTTTACATATATCGCATTTGACATACACATCCGGCAAGAAATGCATTTCAATCTTCTTAATACCATCGCCCATACAAGCTTCGCAACGCCCGCCTTTGACATTAAAAGAGAACCTGCCGGGTTTATACCCGCGGACCCTGGCTTCAGGAAGCTGGCTAAAAATATCGCGGATACAGCCAAAGACCCCGGTGTAAGTAGCCGGGTTTGACCGGGGCGTCCTTCCTATCGGAGACTGATCCACGACAATCACTTTATCAATAAACTCCACCCCGGAAATTTTCCTGAATGACCCGGGTTTTTCTTTGGATTTATAAAGTTTTTGAGCCAAAGCCCTGAATAATATATCGTCAATAAGAGTAGACTTGCCTGAACCGGACACTCCGGTAACTCCGATAAAGGTGCCCAAAGGAAACTTTACATCGATATCCTTAAGGTTATGCTCCCGGGCGCCTTTTATCTCCAGAAAATTCTTGTCCTGCCAGCTTCTTCTTGCTTTAGGTAAATCTATTTTTAATTCCCTGCGCAGGTATTTGGCGGTTAATGATTTATTATCCTTGAGCAGATCATCTTTTGTCCCGGAAAAAATCACTTCTCCTCCGGCCCGGCCGGCTCCGGGGCCCAAATCCACAACGTAATCAGCATTGAGTATGGTTGATTCATCATGTTCAACCACAAGTAAAGTATTCCCCAAATCCCTTAATGACTTAAGGGTATCCAACAGCTTATCGTTATCCCGCTGATGCAGGCCGATACTTGGCTCATCCAAAACATACAAAACTCCGACTAAGCCCGAACCGACCTGAGTAGCCAGGCGGATTCTCTGCGCTTCTCCTCCGGATAAAGTCGCGCTTTTCCTATCCAGAGTAAGATAATCCAAACCCACATCGATGCAGAATTGCAATTTTTGGGTTATTTCTTTCAAAGCCTGATGGGCAATTAGCTTTTCTTTAGGGCTTAGCGCCAAATTACTGAAAAAATTATACGCTTCTTTAATGGACATTTGAGTAACTTCCCAGATATTCTTTTTATTGATCCTGACTGCCAAACTTTCTTTTTTAAGACGAGCTCCTTTACACACGGGACAGGCTGTGCTTGACATGAACCTGGATATCTCTTCCTTCAAATAGTCGCTATCGGATTCACGGAATAACCTCTCTAAATGCGGAATCACTCCTTCATACGGCTTGCTGCCAATAATCTCTTCGGAACCATAAAGTATCGCGCGCTGGTTTTCTTTGGATAATTTATTAAAGGACGCGTCTAAGTCAAAACGTAATTCCCCGGCCAGTTCCCGGATAAGCCAACGGTAATAAAGAATATAACCCCTGCCCCCTCTTTTCCACGGGCTGATGGCCCCTTCATTTATGGATTTACTCCGGTCAGGGATAACCAAATCCGGATCGAATTTAATCTTTGTCCCTAAACCATTACATTCGAGGCAGGCGCCATACGGAGAGTTAAATGAGAAAATGCGCGGTTCGATTTCAGCGTAATTTATTCCGCATTTGGAACAGGCGTATTGTTCGCTAAAAACCATATCCTCTTTAGCGCTTATTATTACAATTCCCTTGCCCACCTTCAACGCTGTTTCAACCGAATCAGTCAACCGGTTTTTGACGCCTGCCTTAAGAGTGAGCCGGTCAACTACAACTTCTATATTATGCGTTTTGTATTTGGCTAACTTTAAATCCAGGGGCAATTCATAAACCTTCCCATCAACACGCGCCCGGACAAATCCTGATTTTTGAATTCCGCTAAATACCTCTTTATACTCACCCTTTCTTCCCCTGACAAGCGGAGCAAGTATCAGGATATCCGTCTGCGCAGGTAAAGATAAAATTCTTTCAATGATTTCCTGCGAACTTTGCCTTTCTATTGGGAAGCCGCACTGATAACAGAATATCCTTCCAATCCTGGCAAAAAGCAATCTCAAGTAATCGTAAATTTCCGTCTGGGTCGCTACCGTCGAACGGGGGTTGCTTCCGGCAGCTCTCTGCTCAATGGCTATCGTAGGAGACAAACCGGAAATATATTCTATATCCGGCTTCTGAAGCTGCTCCAAGAACTGGCGGGCATAGCTGGAGAGGCTTTCAACGAACCTGCGCTGGCCCTCAGCATAAACAGTATCGAAAGCAAGGCTGGATTTACCCGAGCCGGATAAACCAGTAACTACTATAAGCTTATTACGGGGCAGCTTTAAGCTTATGTTCTTAAGATTGTGCTCTTTGGCTCCGCGAATATCGATAAATTCACTCTGCATTATATTGTTATTTAAAAGGAATTAAGTGCTGGGCCTTAAATAGAAAAAAACTCACCGGGTCATATATGCTGCCCCGGATGAATAAATGGTAGAAGTTAAGGCAATCGAAAAAAGCAAGTGTTATCGTCAAAATAAGAACCATACTAACTGCCGAGCGGCCGAGGAATTTATTAGCAATGGTATTTAACATAAGCAGCGAAAATAAACGTAACGGCATATCCAAAATCATTACGTAGCGCAAATTCTTGGTAAAAAAATCGAATAGGATAAAACTGGACACGAATATAACCGCAAAATAAACGACTAGCTCATTGTTTTCCTGGTTCAGGAAAAAACAAAAAATAAAACCGGTTGCCAGGATGACAATCCAGGGAGAAAGAAGCATATAATCGATCAGGTAACGGTACCACGGGCCGGAGCCGAACGAAATCGCGTAAGAATTGGCCTGCGGAGAACTTAAAATTATCCTTACAGTATTGAATATAAATGGCAGGCATCCTAAAAGCGCATAAACCGAAAGAGCGATAAACGGCGGAAGCAATAATGCCGCTAAGAAATATTTAGCGCTGATTTCAT
>JAQUOO010000033.1 GCA_028717055.1 Candidatus Omnitrophota bacterium
ATCGCGAGTAATCTCCTCGTTGCCTAAACGGGTTTCGGTAGCTTCAATCTCAAACTCTTCAATATGTATAGAGGTAAAGGCGTCTTCCTTTACCAGTTTCTCGCTGTTTAAAATAGCGTCTTCAAAGTTAAACCCGCGCCAAGGCATAAATGCGACTAAAACATTCTTTCCCAAAGCAAGCTCCGCATTTTTTGTAGCAATACCATCGGCAATTACTTCACCCCGTTCTACCCTATCACCAGGCTTAACGATCGGCCTCTGATTAATACAAGTATCGTTATTCGTGCGCAAGAATTTATTCAAATGGTAGATTTTCTTGCCAATTGTAATGGAAGAAGCATCAATGCTGGTAACCTTCCCTGACTCTTCGGATACAAGCACCGTGCCGGAATCACGCGCAACTTTTTCTTCCATCAGGGTCCCGACTAAAGGAGGCTCGGTAATCATTAAAGGCACGCCTTGTCTCTGCATATTTGACCCCATCAACGCCCTGTTTGCATCATCATGCTCCAAGAAAGGAATTAAAGCAGCGGCAACCGAAACTAACTGCTTAGGAGAAACATCCATATATTGAACCTGTTTGCCGGGCACCTTGGGGAAATCGTTCTTATAACGACAGGACACTTCTTTTTCGACAAAATATCCGTTTTCATCCAGCGGAACATTGGCCTGCGCGATAATCATATCCTCTTCTATATCAGCGGTTAAATAATCAATTTTTTTAGTAACCCGCCCATCTTCAACCTTGCGGTAGGGTGTTTCAATCAAACCCAAGTAATTCACCCTGGCAAACGTACTTAAAGATGCGATCAAACCGATGTTCGGGCCTTCAGGGGTCTCAATGGGGCACACCCGGCCATAATGGGAAGGATGAATATCTCTTACTTCAAATCCAGCGCGCTCACGAGACAATCCTCCCGGGCCTAAGGCGCTTAAGCGCCTCTTATGAGTCATTTCGGCCAAAGGATTAATTTGATCCATAAACTGAGACAACTGGCTGCGGCCGAAGAAATCGCGGATCTGATTGGATAATAATTTAGAATTAATCAGGTAATGCACATTGATATTATCAAACTCGCTTAAAATACTCAACCTTTCGCGAATGGACCTCTCCACGCGGGAAAGCCCTATGCGCATTTGATTCTGCACTAATTCACCGACGGTCTTAACGCGACGGTTGCCTAAATGATCAATATCATCGATCTTTCCAATACCGCTCTTCAAATTAATCAGATATTCTATAACCTTAACCACGGTATCGGAATCAAGTATGCGCTTATCCAGAGAAACATCCATTCCCAATTTTCTATTTAGAATAAACCTTCCCGCTCTCTCCAGATCATAGCGGGCAGGATCGAAAAATAATCTATAGAATAAAGCTTCCGCCGCTTCTTTAGTTACCGGTTCAGTCGGCCTCATTTTACGATAAAAATCCATATAGGCTTCTTCTTTATTCTTGGTATAATCTTTTTTGAGGGTATTGACGATCTCGGGGTATTCTTTCCCGAAAGCCGCAATTATATCCTTGTCTTCGGAAAAACCGAGTATTCTTAAAATCTGGGTGGCGGGAAAATTCCTGCGGCGGTCAACATAAGCTAAAATCGTTTCGGTTAAATCGTATTTAAATTCCAGCCAAGCGCCCCGGTAAGGGATAACTCTGCCGTAAAAAATTTTTTTACCCGTCGGATGCAGCTCTTCTTCAAAGGAAACACCGGGAGAACGCTGCAACTGGCTAACCACTACACGCTCATCTCCGTTAATAATAAAGGTGCCGGTTTCAGTCATTAACGGTATTTCGCCAAAATAAGCATCCTGCTCTTTAGTCTCTTTGGGAGTCGTCAGGCGGAACTTAACCTTTAGAGGAAGGGCGTACGAAAGGCTCCTTGTTTTAGACTCAGCCAGATTATACTTTGGCTTACCCAGCGAATAGCTTATAAATTCCAGCTTTACAGAGCGATTCGGGCTCTCAATAGGAAAAATCTCAGCAAAAACTTCCTGCAGGCCCTGGTGCTTTCTTTCATTTGGCTTGGCATCAAGCTGCAAAAACTCAGCGTAAGCCTCAAGCTGAACGTCTAACAGATTCGGTATATTATAGACTTCCTTGATTTTGGCAAAACTTTTTCGCTTAATCATATAATCTTTCTTATGACTGCTGACCGCTAGTATCGGCATCGATATCACCGACAATAACATTAGCAACCTTTGAAAATATTGTCTTTATTTGAGTTCTACGGTAGCGCCGGCTGCCTCAAGCTTCTTCTTTATCTCTTCGGCTTCTTCTTTGGTTGCGCCTTCTTTAATCGGTTTAGGAGCACCATCAACCAAATCTTTGGCTTCTTTTAAACCAAGATTGGTAATAGTGCGAACCTCTTTGATAACTGCGATTTTGTTTGCACCTGAGCTGGTTAAAACTACCGTAAAGGCAGTCTTCTCTTCGGCTGCGGGAGCAGCTCCAGCTGCGCCGCCTGCCGCGGGAGCAGCCATCATCGGCATATTCGCCTTAACCCCGAATTTCTCTTCCAGGGCTTTGACTAAATCCGATAACTCAAGCACGGTCATCTCTTCAATTGATTTAATCATTTCTTCTAACTTTGCCATCTTTCCTTCCTCCTTGTCTACCTAGACAACATCCGCTCAATTCTTCGCCACCTGGCGAACACCGGCGTAGTTCAAATAAGCGCCGGGTGCCTAATTAGCGCGGGGTGTCTAACTTGTCTTTTTTTGTTTTATTTGATCCAAACAAATAACAAATTTCGCCAACACCTGATTTAGCGTTATTACTAAACCCGATATCGGCGAATTCAATGCGCCCACTACCTGAGCACGCAAAACTTCCTTTCCCGGAAGCTTAGCCATATGCTCAATATCTTTTTTCTCGATTATTTTATCGCTTAACGCGCCGCCTTCAAGCTTAAGCTGTTCGTGCTCTTTGGTAAAATTACATAAAACTTGCGATGCTGCCACGGGCTCGTCTTTAATAAAAATCAAACCGCACGGACCATCTATATTTTTAACCAGGGGCTCTAATGTTGAATCTTTAAATGCCCGGCGGGCAACACTGTTTTTTACTACAAACAAAGAAGCGCTTGCTCCTTTTAAAATTTGCCTCAAAGAACATAAATCCGGGCTGGATACCCCGGAGTATTTGACGATAAATACCGTCCCGGAATCTTTCAGTGTATTTTTAATACGGCTCTCCGAAGCCTCTTTAACAACTAAACCGATTTTTTTCATTTTTTTATACCGCTAGGATTAATCCCGGATTCATCGATGTGGCGATAGAAAGGCTTTTTACAAACTTACCTTTCACTGATGCCGGCTTTGTCTCGTTTAACGCCTCAATTACTCTAGAGGCATTATCATATAATTTATCTTCGCTAAAAGACACTTTCCCTACTGAAAGATGAACTCCACCCTGTTTATCCACGCGGAATTCCACTTTCCCTTTCTTTACATCTTCAATCGCTTTTAATATATCATTAGTAACAGTTCCGGTTTTTGGACTAGGCATCAGGCCGCGGGGACCCAAAACCTTGCCTAATTTGCTTAAATCTTTCATCATCTCGGGAGTAGCAATCACACAATCGAAATCCATAAAACCAGCCGCTACTTTGTCTATAAGCTCTACTCCTCCCACATGGTCGGCATTGGCAGAACGGGCAATCTTTTCGTGTTCCCCCTTACAAAAAACCGCCACCCGGATTTTTTTACCTGTTCCATGCGGCAGAATAACAGTTCCGCGAACCATTTGATCGCTCTTCTTTGTGTCAACGCTTAAATTAAAGTGCAAATCCACAGAACTGTCGAATTTCGTCAGAGCCATCTTCTTCAACACGGTTATGGCCTCTTTAAGCTGATATATCTTATCCCTGTCTAATAACTTAACCGATTCCTGATATCTTTTGCTGCGCGTTTTCATAGTAATTTAACCCTCAACCGCTATGCCCATACTGCGGGCTGTCCCTTCGATGACCTTAATTGCTTGAGCCATATCCGAAGTATTTAAATCCGACATTTTCTGTTTGGCAATCTCCTCAACCTGTTTCTTAGTAACCTTGCCTATGATCTCTTTTCCGCTGATGCCGCTAGCCTTGGCTAAATTTGCCGCGCGCTTCAAAAGGACGGATGATGGAGGGCTCTTTATAATAAAGGTAAAGGATCTATCCTCATACACGCTAATAACAACCGGAAGAATCAACCCGTCTCTACCTTTAGTCTGATCATTGAACTGCTTACAAAACTGCATGATGTTCACGCCATGCTGTCCCAATGCCGGGCCAACCGGAGGTGCCGGATTAGCCTGAGCCGCCGGTACATGTAACTTAATCTGCGCTTTAATCGCTTTCTTTGCCATATTTAAATTTTCTCAACCTGCCAATACTCCAATTCCACCGGAGTAGAACGCCCAAAAATGGAAACACTCACCTTAATCTTGCCTTTTTCCGGATGAATCTCGTCGATTGTCCCGTTAAAATTCTGGAATGGACCTTCGGTTACCCTTACCTGCTCACCCTTCTCAAAAACGATCTTCGGACTGGGTTTAACCTGGGTATCCTTTGTTTTCTTTAAGATATTATCCACTTCGCTTTGAGGAAGAGGCATGGGTTTTTTACCTAAACCTATGAAACCGGTAACTCCGGGAGCAGTCTTAACAAACAAATATGTCTTTTCATTCAACTCCATCTCTACCAGAAGATAACCCGGAAAGAATTTTCTCTGGGATATTTTCTTTTTCCCGGAACGGACTTCAGAAACCTGTTCGGTTGGAATAATTACGCTGGAAATAGCATCCTGCAAACCGGAAGCGGCAATCTTAATCTCTAAAGAAGTCTTTACTTTATCCTCTAAACCAGTTTGTGTATGCACTACGTACCAGTTTTTCATCCCGTTAGAAATCCCTTTTCATTCCCCCGTTAGCTTTATTTCTAACGGGATTCATTATTTAAATAGTAAACTTAATAATTTGGAAAGAAAAATATCCAACACTCCGATAAAAATACCCAATATCAAAGTCACGACTATAACCACCAGCGTTGACGCTAGCAACTCTTCACGCGTGCTCCAGGCAACCTTTCCTAACTCTGCCTTTACTTCTTTGATAAAATTTACCGGCCTTGCTATTAAGTTCATCGTTCCTTTTTTACTCCTTAGCCGCCTGCAAAAACTACAGGAGCGGCAGGACTTGAACCTGCAGTCACGGTTTTGGAGACCGTTGGTTTGCCATTAACCGACGCCCCTAATCATTATTTTGTTTCTTTATGCGGGGTATGCTTATGACAGGACTGACAAAACTTGCTTATTTCTAAACGGTCCTGGTGCAGTTTCTTATTTTTTGTCGTCGTATAATTTCTATTCTTGCAAACCGTACACTCTAATGTTATGATTTCGCGCATTTTTTAATGAGCGCATAGCTTACGAACACTCTAGCGTAAGTAAGTTATTGCGTGAATTAAGCTGGAGACGAGAATTGAACTCGTGACCCCGTCCTTACCAAGGACGTGCTCTGCCAACTGAGCTACTCCAGCGTTACCTTTTTTAAATGACCGCCGGAGGAATGATTACCAAAATAAAAAAAATCCAGCAAAGAACTTTTCTTAAAATTCTTTTTTATATATTCCAAATTGAAGTTTGTTGTTACCTCGATTTACGTAAGCAATAAAATATATACTACTTTAGCACACTTGTCAAGCTTTTTTTCTTAAAAATTGCAGATTGGCCAAAAACGCGAAATTTTCCAGAGTCAACCTCTCCGGCCGGATATTTCGGTCCAAAGAAATCCCGCTAAAGAATCTATCCAGAACTTGCGGGTCCACAACTCCCGAAAGGCTATTTCTCAATATCTTTCTCCTCTTGCCAAAGCCGCTTCTTATAATCTTAAAGAACAGCGCTTCACTGGCTACGTTGACCGCTGGGCGTTTCCGGATTTCCAGTTTCAGAAACGAAGAATCCACTTTGGGCGACGGACGGAAACAACTCTTGCTGATATCAAACAATATTTTAGGCAATGCGTAATACTGCGTAAAACAACTGAACGATCCGTAATCTTTTGAGCCGGGGCCTGCTGCCACTCTTACGCCAAACTCTTTCTGCACCGTTAAAAATATTTCGCCTATATACTTGTGAAATTCCAGCAAGTGCTCGATTATAGGGCTGGAAATATAATAAGGTATGTTACCAAAAACTTTTACCTTGCCTTCAATTCCTCTATCCCTGATAAAACTGCCTAAGTCAAATTCCAGGACATCCTGATTAATGATCTCGGTATTATTGTAACCGACAAGTGACCCGCTCAAAATTCCTAATAATCTTTTATCGATTTCCAGGGCATAAACCCTGTTTACCTTAGAAGCGATTAAAGCGGTCAACTCCCCCCTTCCCGCTCCTATTTCAAAAATAATATCCGATTCTTTTAATTCCAAAGAATTAATAATCTTATTCCGGATATTTTGATCAACTAGAAAATTTTGGCCTAGGCTCTTTTTAGGTTTAATGCGCATTTTACGGCTAGCCTAACAGCGGCAATCAAAGAGCTGGGGTCGGCTAAATTAGGATCGTTGGCAATATCAAACGCAGTGCCGTGCAAAGGAGATGTTCTTATAAAAGGCAGGCCCAGGGTTAAATTGATGCCGCTTTCTGCAGAGGTAAGCTTTAAAGGTATTAACGCTTGATCGTGATAAATAGCAACAACGCAATCATATAGGCCGCTGGCTGCCCTTGAAATAGCTATATCGCTGGGCAAAGGACCCTCAATCCCTGCCTTTACAACCTTCCTGATTTCCCTTAAGCAAGGCTTGATTATTGCATTCTCTTCCCTGCCGATTAAACCATTATCCGAAGCGTGAGGATTTACCCCGCAAACGACAATCCGCGGATTCTTAATCCCAAACACTTTTCGAAGCGCCCCAAACGTAATAAGTATATTATTATAGAGCTTACGCCTATTCAGATTCGACACAACTTTAGATAAAGCCAAATGCCTTGTAACTAAACTAAACCTCAATTTATCGTTGAGCAGCATCATAACTGCATCGCTAACTCCGGTTTTCCTGATAAAGTATTCGGTATGACCGCTGTAATTAAAACCAGCCAAGTTAATTGCTTCTTTCGATATCGGAGCAGTTACCAAACAATCTATCTGTTTTTGCTTCAATAATCCTAAGGCAAAATCCAAATATTCAATGGACGCTCGTCCGTATTCCGCCCTTATCTTTCCGAAGGAAAACCTTCTGCGGGCAACATTATTCAGGTCTTCAAATTTTACTTTTGACTCCTCCGGCACGCCGCCGGAATGCCTGATGAACTTTTGAGCTTTTGGAAGCCGGCTTAAAACCCAATTGTCCCCAACGACCGTAAAATCCGCAAAGCCTTTAAGCTCGTTAAGGGCTTTTAGAATTACCGCCGGGCCTATTCCGGAAGGATCCCCTATAGTGATACCGACCTTAATTGAGCTTGATATAAGACTTGTTTTTGAGCTCATCTAACCACTTAGCCATTTCTTCCTGCATTTTCTTTTCAAATAAGAAGGCTTGGATTTTATGCTGCACTTCATTAAGAGGCAGCTCTCTGGAAGGAACTATATTAACGAGTTTAAATATATAGTATTTGTCATCCATTTTAACCACGCCGGAAATTTCATTAGCCCCCAGATTAAAAACGGCTTCTTCGACTTCTTTCTTCAGAGATTCGCCGGAAAGCACCTTGAACTTATTTACCGTAAACGGATACCTCGTCGCCAGATCCGCCGGAGTTTTGCCGATCTTCAAATTATACGCAAAGCTATCGGCCAAATCCTGAGTTTCCAGAGCAAAGGCTTCAAATTCTCTCTCTTCTCCCGAGGAAAAATCCTTTTTGTTGGATTCATAAAAACTGGTTATCTCCTCAGGCTTCACATTAATCTTGCTGCGCACTTTCTGCTCAATCACTCCATACATAAGAAACTGATCCCTTATCTTATTTTCGATATCCGCCTGCGTCAGCCCCTGCTTAATCAATTCCCGCTGAAAATCTTCATCTGAATTATAACGTTTCTTGACCTCGTTAATTCTGGCTTTAACCCTTGCCTCTTCCGCGGGAATCTTCTCTTTTTTTGCCTCCTGCAGAATAAGGCGATCCTCGACAAGCCGGCCCAGCAAATCCATTTTTAGAGAATTAATCCTGGTTTCAAGTTCCTTGCCCTTATATTCTTTCATCAACTGCATACTCATAAAATGCAAGAAATCATTCAGGTCTTTCTGCGTAACAACTTCGTTATTAACGATAGCCACAATCTTATCCTCCGCATAGACAGAAGAAACCCAGGAGCCAAAACTAAAATTACAAATACCAAAGCCCAAAATCAAAAATAAGCACAAATAACAAATACTAAATGAACAAACCTTTGTTTTGATATTTGGCGTTTTCATTTCAGGTTTATTTTGAGCTTTGAATTTTATCATTTGTCATTGCCTTTCTTAACGTAGAAATACCCTCTCTTAATAATCTGCAATATAAGTCAAAACCGACCGCCGAGATAAAACCATGCTGTTCTAATCCCAGCAAGTTTCCCGCTCCCCTTATCTCTAAATCTTCCATAGCGATATTAAACCCGGCCCCTAGATCGGCATATTCCTGAATAGCAGCCAATCGCTTACGGGCATCTTTTTCTAAAACAGCATTTTTCGGTACCATAAAATATGCGTAAGCCGAGCGGTTAAACCTGCCTACCCTGCCGCGTAACTGATGTAAATCCGCTAACCCGAACATATGCGCGTTATTTACAATTGTGGTATTAGCATTGGGAATATCGATGCCTGATTCAATAATCATTGTGGAAATAAGGCAATCTATCTCTCCCCGCAGAAAACGACCCATCACATCCTCTAGATCCTTAGGATGCATTTGACCGTGGCCTGTTTCCAGGCGCACTTCTCTGGGCAAACTCCGCGCCAATCTTTCTTTAACCTTATGGATATCTTCTATCCGGTTATGCAGAAAGAAAATTTGTCCTTTTCGGGAAATTTCCCTCAAGATTGCCTGCCGGATCAGGTCATCGTCATATTCTACCACAATTGTTTTTATAGGCAATCTGTTTTGCGGGGGGGTATTAATTGCGGACAAATCGCGCGCCCCCATTAAGCTCATATACAAAGTCCGGGGAATAGGCGTCGCGGTCAATGTAAGCACATTCGCAGAAAGCCTGAATGCCTTTAGCTTCTCCTTGTTCTTTACCCCAAAGCGCTGTTCTTCATCAATTATAATCAACCCTAGCTCTTTGAAAGATACATCCTCCGATAAAAGCCTGTGCGTTCCGATTACCATATCGACAGAACCGTCTTTTAACCCCTTCACCACCTCTTTTTGCTCACTCTCAGTCCTAAACCTGCAGAGAAGTTTTATATTTAGAGGAAAATCTTTAAGCCGGGAACTAAAATTTTGAAAATGCTGTTCGGCTAAAATGGTTGTAGGAACCAGATAGGCTACCTGTTTGCCATCCATTACCGTTTTAAATGCCGCCCGCATCGCTACTTCGGTTTTGCCATATCCAACATCGCCACAGAGCAACCTGTCCATAAGTTTTCCGGATTCCATATCCTTTTTGACTTCTAATGTAGCGTTCAGTTGATCCAAGGTTTCCTCATAAGGAAATAACTCTTCAAATTCTCTCTGCCAATCGGTATCCCTGGAATAAGTAAAACCCTTCGTCGAAATACGCATAGCTTGTAAACTTAATAAATCCCAAGCCATTTTTTGAATACCCTTACGCGCCCTCTCTTTTACCCGCGACCACTCTCTTCCTCCTAACCGGTAGAGCTTTGGCCGTTTAGCATGAAAAGCGATATACTTCTGGACCAAATGCATTGATTCAACCGGCACGAAAAGTTTTTCCTGCCGGTCATATTCAATCACCAAATGGTCCTTGATTTTATCCTGATGCTTAATTTTGATGAGGCCCAAAAACCTCCCTATACCATGCTGATTATGCACTACATAATCGCCGACACTCAAATCAAGAAACCCTGTTAACGGCAAATCTGCTGTAATGGGAGTAACCCTTAAACTGCCCGGTTTTCTGATAGGCAACAGGATGAGCATATTGTGCTGCCAAAGGGCTTCGCCATTAGAAGGATTAAATGTCCTTATGGACCTGATTGAATTGTTATCTAACTCTATTCTGACGGGAAGTTCGAAGGAATTCGGAAAGATATCGATTAAGCCGCCGCGGCGGGAAAAATCACCTTCAACTAAAACAGCATCCTGCCTTTTATAGCCAAAAACAACGAGATCGTTCAAGAGGCTTTCGAAATCGATCTCCTGACCAACATATATCTTCAGGGACTTGAACATTCTTATGCTAATTTACTAGGTAGAAGTACAGGTGGCGGTAAAGATACGGGGTTTTCTATGCCTTAACCTATACCATTTATCTATTTGGGGCCCTTACGGCCCCAGGCAAGAACTAAAGGAGAAGCAATAAAAACTGTAGAATATACGCCTGAAATAAAACCTACCAGCAAGGCAAAAGCGAAGTTATTTAATACTGCCCCGCCATAGAAGAAAATAGCCAGAACAACCAACAAAGTTATGCCTGAAGTAAGCATTGTTCTGGAGAGCGTCTGGTTTACGCTTAAGTTAATCAGCTCATAAAGGCTAAGTTTCTGATAAGTGCGCATATTTTCCCTGACCCGGTCATAAATAACAATAGTATCGTTGATAGAATAACCGGCGATAGTCAAAAAGGCGGTAATGCTCAAAAGATCAATAGGCCTGCCTGTAATAACCAAAGCTCCAAAAGTAACCAAAACGTCATGCATAAGGGCAATTACTCCGGCAATAGCAAAATTCATATGTTTAAACCTGAATCCTACATAGACTAGTATAATAACCAGCGACCAAATCAAAGCCCATATTGCTTTCTCTTTTAGATGTTTCCCCGCGACAGGGCCGACGCGTTCTACCCTTAAAACCTGAATATCCTGATTAGGAAATACCTCTTTTAATTTAAAGGTCAAAATATCGCTTTTATCTTCGATAGTCCGGATTAAAACAGCCCTAGGGTTCTCTTTAAACTGCTGTATAGAAGCATCTCCTAAGCCTATATTATTTAATACGTCGCGTATCTTATCTATGTCGGGGGCTTCTTTAAAACTATACTCCTGCATCGAACCTCCGGCAAAATCAATACCGTAAGCGCTGCTCCCTTTTTTAAAATAAGCCGCAAGCCCGATAATTATAATAATCAGCGAAACTGCGTAAAAAAACCTGCGCTTCTTGATAAAATCGATTTTAGTCTGGCCGATTAACTTAAGCATGGGTAGCGAATTCTTAATCCACCCTAAGCTTAACAGGATTTCAAATATAGTGCGCGTTACCACTATCGCGGTAAACATGCTCGCGATTAAACCTATGGTTAAAGTTACGCCAAAGCCTTTTATTGAACCTGTTCCAAGCCAAATCAGAATAATTGCCGCAAATAAAGTAGTCAAGTTAGAATCAAATATCGCGCTGAACGCCTTGGAATAACCATTATTTATGGCAGTACGTAAATTCCTCCCGAGGTTTAATTCTTCGCGAATGCGCTCGTTAATCAAAACATTGGCATCTACGGCCATGCCTAAAGATAAGACCATACCGGCTATTCCCGGCAAAGTCAGCGTAGCAGAAAATTCCGGCAACAAATACGGAAGAAGCCCTAGAACGCCTAAAATCATAAACAAATTGAATATTATTGCAATGTTCG
>JAQUOO010000034.1 GCA_028717055.1 Candidatus Omnitrophota bacterium
GCAGCATTGGGGGATTACCCCTAAATCTTCAGCGCATAAGATCATCCTGGTGCTTTTAAGCATAACTTCCAGGATTTTCCTGCCGTGCTCGCGCCACTCCGCTTCATTAACCGGGTCAAAAGACCCGTGCAGACCCTGATTCTCAAGCGGATCATTATGAGGAATGCTCCAGATGCGGAACAAGCCCACTACGTGGTCAACCCTCAAGATATCGTAGAAATTCTCCGCGTATTTCAACTTTTCTTTTAAATAAAGATACCCTTCGTCGGAGATCCTGCTCCAATTATACGTAGGCATTCCCCAGCGCTGGCCCTTAGAGCAATACATATCCGGAGGAGCTCCCGCGGCAAATTCCAGTTTAAAAAATTCCGGATGCGCCCAGACATCGCTGGAATCGCGGGAGACCAAAATCGGCAAATCTCCGTTGATGAAAACCTTTTTCTCTTTCGCGTATTCTTTAACCGCCTTGAATTGTTCAAAAAGCTGCCATTGAACCCATTTCTGGAACTTAATCTCCAGGGCGTTCTCTTTGCGGAAATTTTCTAACGCTGCCTTATCGCGGTTTCTAAACTCCGGCGGCCAATCATACCAGGCGCTCTCCCCGAATTTTGACTTAAGCGTTTTGAATAAAACGTAATCCAACAGCCAATACGCGTTATCGCTCCTGAAACGGCTGAAGGCTTCCGAGTCAACGTCAGCGTTTAATGAAAAAATCTCCCGCAGGACGCGCAATTTTTCATTTTTAACGCTGTAATCCACATATTTCTTGTCGGATTTTAAGTTCTTGCGCAGGGCTTCGATTTGCCTTTTTATGGATTTGTCTTTAGGCAGGTCTAAATCAACCAGGGAGATATAAAGCGGCTCGAGCGCAAACGCGCTTAAGGCATCGTATGGGCAAAACAGGCCGCCCATATCATTCATCGGCAAGAGCTGGACTACTGAATTGCCCGTATCGCGGCACCAATCAATGACTGATTTTAAATCCGCCAAATCTCCGATACCAAAACTATTTTTTGAATGGAGCGAAAATACCGGAACCAATACTCCTGCCCTTTTGCGGGGAAAAAAATACTCTAGTTGGCTTGCTTGCGGCATCTTGATTTCATTAAGGAATTAAAAGGCGCAATATTTTATCTGACCAGAATATTGACACCAATGCTGCAAAAGATAAAAATGGCCCGTAAGGAATAGTGTGGTCTTTTTTAGCCGTAAGGATAATCAGGCCGATGATCGCGCCGAAAAATGGAGCGACGAAAAAAGTAAGCAGAGCGCGAGGCACACCCAGAAAAGCGCCAATCATTGCCAGAAGCTTTATATCGCCGCCGCCCATCGATTCGGTTTCTCCGTTTATGGGATGATTCTTGAGCAGTTTGAAATAAACCAGGTCGAACAACCAGCCGGTCAGGTAAATCACTCCGCCGCCTACGATAATCCCGGCAAGCGAGCTTAACATCGGCTTGAAGCTAAACGCCAGAGGGCTCAAATTAAACCCTCTTACCGAATTTAAAATGAACCCGATAATAAGCCCGCCGATGGATATTTCATCCGGTATGATTCTATGCTCGATATCTACAAACGTCGCGATGATAAGCGCCGAGGCAAGCACCAGGTAAAAGAAGAAATTATAACTTAATCCGTAACGCATAAAGAAGGCTAAAAATAAAAACGCGGTCAGAAGCTCAACAAGCGGGTAACGCAATGATATTTTTTCCTTGCAGAAACGGCATCTGCCCTTTAACAGGATAAAACTTATAAAAGGAATATTGTCGTAACCGGGTATCCTTTTTTTGCACTTGGGGCAGTGCGAACGCGGCCAGACGACCGATTCGGATTTAGGCATACGGTGGATACAGACGTTCAAGAAACTTCCGATGATAGAGCCAAAAATAAAAACTATTAATTTCCCAATCATAGCTTTTTCACTCCTTTTTCTAATGCTTTACGCATTGCCTCCACCGGCGTCCTGGCAGGAGATATCCATAAATCAAAGGCCTCTGCTCCCTGATAAAGAAGCATGCCTAACCCATTTGAATACGCAAGCCCGTTTTCTTCGGCCAATTTCAGCAATTTTGTCCGGGCGGGATTATAAATTAAATCGTAAATAAACAATCCGGGGGTTAATTGGGATTTATCCACTAAAAGCGGGTCGGTTTCTTTCATTCCCACCGGCGAAGTGTTAATCAAAATATCTTTTTCTTTCAGTTTCAACCAGTCTATATTCTGCGCAGCCACGAATTGAGTATCCGGGAATATCTGATTGAATCTTTGCATCAGACTCAAGGAACGGAATTTATCTATATCATAAATTGCCACTTCCTGAATCTTCTTTTTCCCCAAAGCGTAACAAACCGCCCGGGCCGCTCCCCCCGCCCCAATAATAGCTGCTTTCCTGGGAACGACCTTAAGTTCTCTAAGATGTGCGGTAAATCCGAGATAATCGGTATTGAACAATTTAAGCTTACCGGACTTGTCTACAACCAGAGTATTGGCTGCGGATATGACTCTGACCGCGCTTGATAAATAACCGTCTACCAGATGAAGGATTTCTTCTTTATAAGGAATAGTTATATTCAAGCCGCAAATATTCCTCTTCTTAAGATTGTTTAAAAAAGGCTTGAGCTCTTTTCTCTCTAAAGGAAATAATTTATACTTGGCTTTTATCTTCAGAGAAGAAAAGGCCGCATTGTGCATTAACGGCGACAGGCTATGCTGGATAGGATTACCGACTAAACCATAAACACGTCCGTTATTCATTTGGACTCTATTCTATTGACGCTATCCAGATACGCCCGGATAGCAGCTTCGATTATATCTGTGCTTGAGCCGCGACCGCTATAGATAGAATTGCCTATCTTTAGCTTAAGGCTCACTTGCCCCAAGGCATCTTTGCCGGAAGTAACTGCCTCCAGCCGGAAATCTTCCAACTTCACTTTATAACCGGTAATCTTATCTATGGCCTTAAAACAGGCGTCTACCGGCCCGTCTCCGGAGGAAACCCCGGATACATTCTTCGATTTCTTAATCAAAACTACTCTTGCTTCCGGTTTAATTTTTGTTCCAGAGGTAACCTCAAAGCCGCTCAACTGCCAAAGCGGCTTGATCACGCTGATCTCGTCTTCAACGATCGTCCTCAAATCGTCGTCAAAAATATCTTTCTTTTTATCGGCGACTTCCTTAAAGCGGATGAAAGCCTTATTCAACTGCTCATCGTTCAAATGGAATCCCAGCGATTTCAGCCTGTCTCCGAAAGCGTGCCTGCCGGAATGCTTGCCGAGAATGAGCCGGCTTGAAGATATGCCGACTTCTTTAGGGTCCATAATCTCATATGTAGTCCGGTTCTTGAGCACCGCATCCTGATGGATGCCGGACTCATGAGCAAAGGCGTTGCTTCCGACGATGGCTTTATTCGGGGGGATAACAAAATTCGTAAGATTGCTCACCAGGCGCGAAGTGCGGAATATTTCTTTTGTATCGATACCCGTGTAAAATCCGCCAAAAATATCCTTGCGGGTCTTAAGCGCCATAACTATTTCTTCCAATGACGCGTTGCCTGCCCGCTCGCCGATTCCGTTAATCGTGCAATGCACCTGGCGCGCTCCGGCCAAAACAGCTGAAATGGAATTAGCCGTAGCCAACCCAAGGTCGTTATGGCAATGTGTAGCGATTATCGCTTTTTCAATATTAGGCACATTATTTTTTATATCTTCAATAAGCGAGAATATTTCCTGCGGATAACTATATCCTACGGTATCCGGGATATTGATCGTTTTGGCGCCTTCATTTATAGCCATCTCGATCATCCTGAAAAGAAAATCCCTTTCTGTGCGCGTTGCATCCTCCGGAGAGAATTCTATATCCGGGCAGAATTTCCCGGCTTGCCGTATAGAAACCTTCGCGATATCCTCGATCTCATCCTCGGCCTTCCTGAATTTATATTTCAAGTGGATCTTAGAGGTAGCCAAAAACAAATGTATGCGCGGCTTCTTCGCTTTCCTGAGTGAAGCGCCGGCTTTTTCGATGTCTTTAGGTATGCAACGGGCAAGAGCGCAGACTCCTGACTTCCTGATGGCTTTGGCGATCTGGCTGACTGCCGCAAAGTCATCGGGAGAAGCGACCGGAAAACCTGCCTCTATAATATCAACTCCCAGCCTCTCCAGCTGGCCGGCAACCTCCAGTTTCTGTAAGCTGTTCAACGCCGCGCCCGGAGCCTGTTCTCCATCGCGCAAAGTAGTATCAAATATTATTATTTTCTCCATATTTTTAATTTTTAACTAAAAAAATTATACTAATGTCAAATAACAAAGCACAAAATCCAAAATAAATCTAAAGGTCAAATTTCAAATAACAAAACATCGGTTTTGATATTTGAAATTTGGATTTATTTTGGATTTTGGATTTTGGATTTTGTCATTTGTCATTAAAGTTGTAGCTTTATTTCTTCATCCAGGGCATCATTTCACGCAGCTGCTTTCCGACTTTCTCGATCAAATGATTGTCTCCCTCGGAAATTAACTTATTGAAATTCGGCCTGCCTGCCTCATTTTCCTTAATCCATTCGCGGGCAAATTTTCCGTTCTTAATCTCTTTTAAAATCTTTTTCATTTCTTTGCGGGTCTTCTGCGTAATGATTCGCGGGCCTCTGGATAAATCCCCGTAACAGGCGGTATTGGAAACGCCTCTACGCATTCCGGAAATACCCCTCTCCTGAATCAAATCCGTGATTAATTTTAACTCGTGCAAAACTTCAAAATAGGCGATCTCCGGCTGGTATCCTGCTTCAATCAAAGTATCAAAACCTGCTTTGATTAATTCGCTTACTCCGCCGCAAAGCACAGCCTGCTCGCCGAACAAATCGGTCTCTGTTTCTTCGTCAAAAGTCGTCTCGATTACGCCTGCGGTAGTAGCCTTGATTGCCTTGGCGTAAGCTAAGGCTAAATCTCTTGCCTGTCCGGTTGCATTCTGGTAAACCGCGATTAACGAAGGCACGCCTTTGCCCTCTTCATACATCTTTCTGACTAAAGCGCCCGGCCCTTTAGGAGCCACCATAAACACATCCACGTTCTTCGGAGGCTTAATCTGCTTAAAACGGATATTGAATCCATGCGAGAAACAAAGCGCCTTGCCTTTTTTAAGGTTTGGCTTTATGGCTTCTTTATAAACCATAGCCTGCACATGATCCTGGGTCAAAATCTGGATAATATCAGCTGCCTTGGCTGCCTCGGCGGCTGAAACAGGGGTAAATCCGTCGGCTTTAGCTTGTTCATAATTCGGCGTTCCGGCCATTTCGGAAACCACCACGTGCATCCCGGAATCCCTTAAACATAGTGATTGGCCGCGGCCCTGGATGCCGTAACCGATAATCGCAATAGTTTTATTTTTCAGTAAATTTAAATCCGCGTCCTTGTCGTAGTAAATCTTTGCCATTTGCAACTCCTCTCAATTTTCCCGATTTACGGGTTATAAAATTGACCCCGAGCGACCGCGCGAGGGGCCGATCAATTACTTATCGCCAATTTCCCTGTCCTCACCAACTCCTGAATTTCAAATTTGCTTAGTTCATCCAAAAGCGATTTTATCTGATGGCCTTCGCCTACCGCTTCAATAATAGCCATATTGCCTTTACGCTGGATGATCTTTCCCACATATTTCTTAAAAATATTCTCAAGTTTTGCCTTTTCCCTGGATGAATATTTTACCTTTGCCAAAACAAGCTCGCGGTCAATATGCTCTTTCTTCGTAAAATCCGTCACCGTTATAACATCAATCAGCTTGTTCAGCTGTTTATTAATCTGCTCAAGAACATTTTCGTCTTTAGCCTCGACTACAATCGTCATATAGGAGACAAGCGGATCCAAGGTTTCGCTGACTGCTAAAGAAGCGATATTGTATCCGCGGGCGCTGAAAAGCCCGGCAATGCGGGCTAAAACCCCGAATTTATTCTCAACTAATACCGAAATCGTATGCCTCATTACGCAAGGCCTCCGAGAATATTATTGATCGCCTCTCCTGCCGGCACCATCGGAAAAACATTCTCTTCTTCCTCAATGTGGAAATCAATAAAAACCGTATTATCCGTAGCTATCGCCCGCTCTATCGCAGATCTTACCTCTTCTTTTTTGGTAACCCTTATCCCAACTGCTCCGTAGCTTTCAGCCAATTTCACGAAATCAGGGCTGGTTATCGGAGTGTAGGAATAACGGCGCTTGTAAAAAAGCTCCTGCCATTGGCGGACCATGCCTAAATACCCGTTATTGAGTATCGCGACTTTCACATTAATCTTATTCTCAACGCAAGTGGCCAGTTCCTGTATATTCATCTGGATTGAACCGTCGCCGGCGATGTTAAAAACTGTTTTGTCCGGCGCGCCAAGCTTTGCTCCAATTGAAGCCGGAAAACCAAAACCCATAGTTCCTAATCCGCCCGATGATATAAAGGTGCGCGGCCTGGAATAGTTATACCACTGGGCTGCCCACATCTGATGCTGGCCCACCTCAGTGCAAATGATAGCACCGCCTGAAGTTACTTCGTCTATCTGCTGGATTATGTATTGGGGCAGGATTTTTCCTTTGTCCTTATACCCCATAGGGTATTTCTTCCTTAAACCCTCCACGTGCTTGAGCCATTCATCAATAGCAGGCTTACGCTTTAATTCTCCAAGCAATTGGGCGATGACCTGCTTTGCGTCCCCAACAATAGGAATGTGCACTTTCACGTTCTTGCTTATAGAAGAAGGATCAATATCAATATGAATTACCTTTGCCTGCGGAGCAAACTTATCCAACCTCCCCGTAACCCGGTCGTCAAAACGAGCGCCTATGGCAATAATCAAATCAGCATCCATAATGCTGTGATTTGCATAAGCTGTCCCGTGCATACCGAGCATTCCCAATGACTGTTTATGCAAAGAAGGAAACGCGCCGATACCCATGAATGTCCAGGTTACAGGAGCGCCGGTCTTCTCTGCTAATTCCAATAATTCTACCGATGAGCCGGAAGTAATTATGCCTCCGCCCACATAAAGTATCGGTTTTCTTGATTCCATGATCAGCTTGGCTGCCCGTTTGATCTGCCCGGGATGCCCTGCATACCTCGGATTATAACTCCTTAGCTTCGGCGCATCAGGCCAGATAAAATCCGCCTCGGCAACCTGCACATCTTTAGGCAAATCGATAAGGACAGGGCCGGGCCTGCCTGTAGAAGCAATATAAAAAGCCTCTCTTACAATGCCTGCTAAATCCTTTATATCCTTCACCAGATAATTGTGTTTGGTAATCGGGCGAGTGATACCTGTAATATCCGCCTCCTGGAATGCGTCATTACCGATTAAGCCCGTAGGGACTTGCCCGGTAATAGCCACCATAGGAATGGAATCCATATAGGCGTTAGCAATACCGGTTACCAGATTTGTAGCCCCCGGGCCTGATGTAGCAAGGCAAACCCCCACCTTACCTGTAACCCTGGCGTAGCCGTCGGCAGCATGAGCTGCTCCCTGCTCGTGCCTGGTAAGGATAAACTTGAACCCTTCGTATTTATACAGGGCGTCAAAAGTAGGCAGTATCTGTCCACCGGGGTATCCAAAAACCAATTCCACCCCTTCGCGCTTAAGAGCTTCTAATAGTATTTCTGATCCCTTCATAGTTTTAATTTCTCAATATCCAAGCTCCAATGACAAATGAATTTCCAAGCTCCAACTCCCAATTGAAACACTGAATCATTGGGATTTCATTCGACATTGGGATTTGGTAATTGGTCATTTTAAAATTGCCCCTTTATCTGCAGAAGTTACTAATCTCGAATATCTGGAAAGGTAGCCTGTCTTAATTTTAGGCGCGACAGGTTTCCAGTTCTTAAATCTCTTAGCAATTTCTTCTTTACTTAATTTTGCCTCTATTTTTCTATTTGGTATATCAATAATAATCGTATCGCCGTCTTTTAAAATCGCAATCGGCCCTGCGCTTGATGCTTCCGGGGAAATATGGCCTATGCACGGGCCTTTTGTCCCCCCCGAAAAACGGCCGTCGGTAATTAAAGCCACTGAATCCGATAACCCCAAACCTACGATTGCGGCAGTCGGAGCAAGCATCTCGCGCATACCCGGGCCGCCTGCCGGGCCTTCATAACGAATGACGACGCAGTCGCCTTTTTTAATCTTATTGTTCATAATCGCCTGCATCGCCTCTTCTTCGCGGTTAAATACGCGGGCGCGGCCGGTAAACTTCATCATTTTATCGCTTACGCCTGACTGCTTGACTACAGCGCCTTCCGGAGCGATGTTTCCGCTTAACACGGCAATACCGCCCTGCTTATGATACGCTTTATTTAAAGGACGGATCACATCGTCGTTTGATATCCTGGCTTTATCGGCAATCTCAAAAGTTTTTTCTCCACTCACATTTAATACATTATTCAACTTGGCTTTTAGCCTCTTCTCTACCGCGGGGATCCCCCCGGCATACTCCAAATCTTCCATAAAATAGGTTCCGGCAGGTTCAATGTTCGCGATATGCGGCGTAGTCTTGCTGATCTTATCAAAAGTTTTTAAATCCAGGTCTATTCCCGCTTCATTAGCAATAGCCATAAGGTGCAAAACAGTATTGCTGGAGCCGCCTAAAGCCATATCCACTACAATCGCATTCTCCAGAGATTTCTTGGTAATGAAATCGCGGGGCCGGATATTTTTTCTCACCAGTTCCACAATACGCTCACCGCTGGCTTCGGCAATCCTGCGTTTCTTGGCTGAAGCAGCCAGGGCAGTCCCGCAACCAGGAATAGACAACCCGATAGCCTCGGTAAGGCAGGCCATTGTATTGGCTGTATATAAACCCTGGCAGGATCCTGCTCCCGGACAAGCTTCCATCTCCAAACAGGATAGTTCTTCCGCCGAGATATCGCCTTTTTTCGCCCGGGCCATTCCTTCATAAGTATCATGCACAAAAGCTAATTTTCGCTGGTTATGACGGCCGGATAACATCGGCCCGGCAGTTACAATTATCGCCGGGATATTCAAACGAGCTACCCCCATAATCATACCGGGAGTGATTTTGTCGCAGTTAGTCAAACAAATTATCCCGTCCAATTGATGGGCGTTACAGACTGTCTCGATTGTGTCAGCCACAATTTCGCGCAAGGCCAAAGGATAACACATCCCCAAATGGCCCATGGCAATACCGTCGCAGACCCCCGGAACTCCGAACAAAAACGGCACACCCTGGCCATAACAAATTCCGCGCTCGATAAAACGCTCCAAATCGCGCATGCCGATATGCCCGGGTATAAGGTCGGTAAAAGATGTGGCGACACCGATAAACGGCCTATCCAGGTCTTTTTTGGATAAGCCTGTGCCGTGCAAAAGCGCGCGGTGCGGGACTCTCTCTAATCCTTTTTTAATCTTATCAGAACGCATTATTGTTTCTCCTGTTTTTCCCTACCTACTACATTCTATATACTACCTACTGTTTTTTAGTCTGCGCCCTCTCCGTCATGAACAATCTCCTTGGCCTCTTTGCGCGGCCTGGAAATTACCCGCCTTAAAGTAACATATTTGTCCGCCAAAGCATTGTTGTTAACGGCATCCAGCTGTTTAAACAGAAAGTCAAATTTATTTTCGATTTCTGCCGCTATGCTGTCACGGACTTCCTGGGCTAACCCCATAATTTCCTTCTTGAACTGCCCAAGGGCCTTTTTACGCGCCTTATAAAAAAACTGCTCGTCGGTCTCGCCTTCTTTTCTTTCGTTTGCGGCATTAACCGTTAACCAGTCATACATCCTCTTCTTTAAATCAGCGGGGAAATTCCGGCTATCCAGCATCATATTCTGAAAACCGGTCGCCAAATGCACCTCTAGGGTATTGTTCTCCGGGAATTTATGGAACATCTCTTCCGGCAAAGTGGAGGCTCCATGCTGCACCGCCCCACCCAGGCCGAATTCCTGCTGGGCAATTCCGGAAAGCGTTTTAAGCGTGGTGAAATCAAGCTTTACCTCGGCGATAGAACCATCGGCTTTAACAACTCCGCCGTGAGACGTTCCGGTTTGAACGGAGATCTTGCTAATACCTACCAAGCCTTTGCGTAATTTTTCACGGTAACCGGACATAAACGCGCGCAAGTCTTCGGGAGTCGAATTCTGATGCCCGACTTCGCCTATCTCGCCTCCGACTGAAACAGTTATGCCTCTTGGCTCAATGCGGCGGATAAACTGCGTTAATTTCGCGCAGACTTCATAATTGAATCTCTGTTGTTTTTTGATATCTTCCTGGGATAAATCCACCAAAGTAGACGAATCAATATCGATATTATAGAAACCTGCGGCTATAGCATCAGCGATCAAATCCTGCAGGGCTTGCAATTCCTTATCCGGGTTCTCCTGAAATTTCTTGGCGTTAACCTGCACGTGGTCTGCCTGAATAAATACCGGGCCTTTATGCCCTTCCTTGATTGCGGCTCCCAAAATGACGCTTACATATTCAGCCGGGATCTGCGCGGTATATCCCATCTCGGACTTGGCGATCTCGAAAATAAAAGCTCCGGAATTATTCTTCTTAGCCACCCTGAATATGGCCCGGGCTAAATCATAAGTCATGCTCCGCAAGTTTATCGCCGGCACTGTAAAACCGCCGAATTCGCCCCGGCCGCGGGCCATATAAAAATCATGGATACTGGCCGGATAAATCCCTAATTTATAACTCATCGCTAAAATCTTTTTAGCTAATTCTTTTTTCGTAGCGGCATCATCGAAAACTACCAGATCCGTAACGATTTTGTCGATACCCACAGCTTTCCTGCCCATAGTAAGTAACTTCTCCTTTCGTTTGTTTCCTAACTTAAAGTTTTAATTAACCCGTAAAAGTTCTCTACATTCAATTCTTTTTTCTTGATTGCGGTGGCAAAATCAACGCTCCCGGTCATGCCATCAATCATCCCCACGGCCTTATTTGTCTGCCCGCTTAAGAGCAAATCAATGGCAACCTTGCTAAAATGCAGGGCCATATCCCTGGAAGCTGCCGTTGGCCGGCCTCCTCTTTGAATATGCCCAAGAGTAATCGCCCGGGTCTCTAAAGTGGTAAACTCATTGATTTTCCTGGCGACATCATCGGCGTGCCCGGCGCCTTCGGCCAATATAATAATCCAGCTTACTTTACCTATTATGTTTCCGTGGACGATATCGTGGCAAGTCTTCTCCAGATCAAACGGCCTCTCCGGGATAATCACATCTTCACAGCCGCCAGCCAGGGCTACTGCCAAAGCGATAAAACCGCAGTCCCGCCCCATAACTTCGACCACGAAAACCCGCTCCATGCTAGTCGCTGTGTCGCGGATATTATCGATGGCATTTAATGCCGTATTTATCGCGGTATCGGCGCCGATAGTATAATCTATGCCGTTTATGTCATTATCGATAGAGGCGGAATTCCCTATGCATGGAAAGTTATATTTACTTCCAAACTTATAGGCCGCGGTGAAACTGCCATTGCCTCCGATGACAACAAGAGCGTCT
>JAQUOO010000035.1 GCA_028717055.1 Candidatus Omnitrophota bacterium
ATTTTATTGTCTTCACCGGTTCAGCCTCTTTAGAATAAGAGAAGCTTTCTTCCTCTGCGGGCATCGGCCTTTGTATTTTGGAAACTTCCGGATGCGACAATTCCTGCTGCACAGAGCTAAATACTCCTCTGAATCTTTCAGGCCCGGCCGCTTCTAGCTTGAAAATAGCCTCAATCGATTCTTCCTCGATAGAGGCGACCATTTGAGAAAACATTCCGAACGCTTCGCGCTTATATTCCACCAATGGATCGCGCTGGCCATAAGCGCGCAGCCCTATACCTTCACGCAAAGAATCCATAGCATACAGGTGATCCTTCCATTTGGCATCGATGATCTGCAAGAAAACCATCCTCTCCAAATGACGCATCAAATCAGCCCCGATAATCTTTTCTTTATTTTCATAAATACCGGTTATTTCTTTAAGTAGTTCTTCCCTGATATTAGAATAACTGTTGATTTTATCCACTCCCAGGTCTAAGCCGAATTTCGCCATAACCGCAATACTCATACCTTCAATGTTAGGTTCGACGGAAGAACTTTCAGGAAAATTAACGCTCATGAGATTATCTACGATTCCTGCGGTAATCTCCAATATTCTTTCCTTTAAAGAAAACCCTTCCAGTATTTGACGCCGCTGGCTATAAATTATCTCCCTTTGTTTATTCATTACATTATCGTACTCAAGAAGTTGTTTTCTGATTTCGAAATTATGCTGCTCAACCCGCCTCTGGGCAATTTCAATCGATCGGCTCACCCAGGGATGCTCTATAACTTGCCCCTTTTCCAGGCCCAACTTCTCCATAATGCCGACAAGTTTATCCGAACCAAAAAGCCGCATCAGGTCATCCTGCAAAGAAACATAAAATCTGGATGAACCCGGATCCCCCTGCCTGCCGCTTCTGCCGCGTAACTGATTATCGATTCTGCGGGCTTCGTGGCGCTCGGTCCCTAAAACATGCAGACCGCCTAATTCAACAACCTTTTTATGTTCGACATCGGTCTCCTGATTATACTTATCGAGCAATTTTTTATATTCTTGCTGGTAATCACCCTCTTCGGGTTTGATTTTCTGCTTAGCCACATTTTTTGCCATGAACACAGGATTACCGCCCAACAAAATATCGGTTCCGCGGCCAGCCATATTCGTAGCTATTGTAACTGCCCTGAATCTTCCGGCCTGGGCGACAATTTGCGCTTCCAGTTCATGGTACTTGGCATTTAATACCTGGTGAGCAACGCCGCGGCGTTTCAACATCTCCGAGATGCGCTCGGATTTATCAATCGATATGGTACCGACCAATACGGGCTTCCCGACATTATAAAGTTCCACGATTTCTTCTACTACTGCTGTAAATTTTTCTTCCTCGGTCTTAAAAATACGGTCCGGATGGTTTGCGCGGATCAATGGCTTATTTGTCGGTATGACTACAACATCAAGCTGGTAAATATTCTTGAACTCATTGGCCTCGGTAAAAGCGGTTCCAGTCATACCGGCTAATTTCTCATACATCCGGAAATAATTCTGGAAGGTAACCGTAGCCAGAGTTTGGTTCTCCCGCTCGATCTTCATCCCTTCTTTGGCCTCAACTGCCTGATGCAACCCATCTGACCAGCGCCTGCCTGGCATCATCCTGCCGGTAAATTCATCGACGATAACAACCTGCCCGTCCTTAACCACATAGTCGACATCGCGCTCATAAAATTCCTTGGCTCTTAAGGCCGCGATAGTATGGTGCCGGAATTCTATTGTTTCGATTGCGTGCAGGCTTTCGACTCCCCAAAGCTTGGCTGCCTTGATTTCGCCGCTATCGGTAAGAGCTACGGTTTGGGCTTTCTCATCCGCGACATAATCAAAACCTTTGCCTAAATCCACTCCCTTATACTTGGCATCTATTTCATCTCTTTCGGTAACGCGCCTGCCGCTTAGCTGGCTGGCTATGTTATTAGCGGTAAAATATTTCCCAGTGGATTCTTCCGCCGCGCCGCTTATGATTAAAGGCGTGCGCGCTTCATCAACTAAAATTGAATCCACTTCATCGACGATAGCGTAAAAAAACGGCCTCTGGACCAGGTCTTGAAGGGAATATTTCATATTATCGCGCAGATAATCAAAACCAAACTCGTTATTGGTCCCGTAAGTAATATCGCAGGCGTAACCTATCTTTCTTTCTTCGTCGGACATGTCATGCTGAATAACCCCTACAGTTAATCCTAAAAATTCATAAACCGGGCCCATCCACTCCGAATCGCGCTTAGCCAGGTAATCGTTTACCGTAACTACATGCACGCCGCGGCCAAGAAGCGCGTTCAGATACGCCGGTAAAGTGGCGACTAAAGTCTTTCCTTCACCGGTAGACATCTCGGCGATCCTTCCCTCATGCAGGATTATTCCTCCGGCTACTTGAGAATCAAAATGGCGCAGGCCAATCGTCCTTTTAGCCGCTTCTCTTACTACGGCAAACGCCTCAGGGAGAATTTCCTCAAAAACTTTGTTCCGGGAGAACTTCAGTTTTTCTTTCAGTTTTTCTTTTTCCTCCGGAATAGCCACGGAGAGCATCGCTTCGGTTAATCCTTGAAAATCCCGTTCATAAAGTTTCGATTTCTGCTGAATATGCTCCTTAAAACTTAAAGTCCTGGAGCGCAGTTCTTCATCGGTCAAAACGCTTATTTTAGATTCCAATAAATTAACCGCATATATCACATCCGCAACTTCCGCCATTTTGTTCATCGACGGCTGGGGCATATCAGGATGCAAATATATCTTTACTCCGGGAGCCCGTGAGCTAATCCGGTTCTGTTTGCTGTTTAAAATTGTCTTTTTAACGAATCCCAGCATATTTATTTTCCTTTTTTCATAAATTTAAGGTGCGCCTCGATAAATTCATCCAAGCCGCCATCCATTATCTTATCGACATCCCCAGTTTCATAATCCGTCCGGTGATCCTTAACCATGCTATAGGGATGCATGACATAAGAACGTATCTGGCTGCCAAATTCTATCTTTTTCTTTGGGCCGGCATAATTCTTGAGCATCTTCTCCTCCTGCTTTTGCCTCTCCAGCTCATATATGCGCGCCTTTAAAATATTTAACGCCGTATGTTTATTTTGAAGCTGGCTTCTTTCATTTTGGCATTGCGCCACCAGACCTGTAGGAATATGTGTAATCCGCACTGCCGAGTCCGTAGTGTTTACACTTTGGCCTCCGGCGCCTTTGGAGCGGTAAACATCGATCCGCAAATCTTTTTCTTCCAGTTTTATATCTATATTCTCTTCGACTTCAGGAATCACATCTACCGAAGCAAAAGAAGTATGCCTGCGTTTATTAGCGTCAAAAGGCGATATGCGCACAAGCCTATGTACCCCGCGCTCTTCCTTAAGATAACCATAGGCGTATTCTCCTTCGATTAAAACCGTAACATTCTTTATGCCGGCCTCTTCGCCATAAAGCATATCTATGGTTTTTACTTTCCAGCCGCGCCTTTCGGCAAACCTGACGTACATCCTAAAGAGCATTCCTACCCAATCACAGGATTCCGTCCCGCCGGCTCCGGCATTAATACTCAAGATAGCGTTGTTTACGTCAAGATCTCCCGACAAAAGAGTCTTGAACTCCAAAGCATCCAACTCAATCAAGAGAAGGTCGGCATTTCTATTTAAATCCAGGAATAATTCGCTATCTTGGGGCTTAAGGATAGAAGAAAGTTCCTGCAACTCTTCATATTTATTTTTAGCGGCTTGCCACGGTTCTAACCGGCTTTTAAGTATTTTCAACTGACGGACTGTCTTGGTTGAATTATCCGCATTATCCCAAAATCCGGCTTCAGACATCTTGGCGGACAAATCCGCAATAAGCTTTTGTTTATTATCGATGTCAAAGATAACCTCTTAGTTGCTCCAGGCTAATCTGGATACGGGCAAGCTTTGTCTTTATTTCATCTAACATTCAGTCCTCCGTATGGCTATATATTTTAGCCCCTCCTGATTCCTCTTAACGAAAGAAGAAGCTCGTCTTTGCTATCAGCAAAATCAACGGCGTCTTCCTCGCTGATCTTGCCTTCTTTAACCAGCTTTACCAGTGATTGGGTAAAAGATTGCATTCCGAAAATCGCGCCATCATCAATAAACTGGGGAATCTCCCAGATTTTTCCTTCACGAATCAAACGGCTGATGGTAGGAGTGAGCAGCATAACTTCATAAGCCGGAACCCGGCCTTTTCGGTCTTTTGTCGGAATCAATCTCAAGGATATAACACCCTTTAATAAAGAGGCCAGCTGATTTCTGGTTTCCTGATGTTGATGCGGAGGAAAGAAATTAATAATCCTTTCTACAGTCTGGGCAGCATTAATCGTATGCAACGTGCTTAATATCAATACTCCCGTTTCTGCCGCGGTAAGGGCGCTGGACATTGTCTCGATGTCGCGGATATTACTGATAAATAAAACATCCGGGCTCTGCAGGGTAAAGGCGCGTAAAGCCGAGGCATAGGATGAAACATCTATACCAACCTCTCTTTGATTAATAAATGATTCTTGATCCTTAAAAGTAAACTCCACCGGCTCTTCAATAGTAAGAATGTGTTTTTTGCTATTAATATTTATATACTCAATCATGCTGGCGATAGTCGTAGATTTTCCGCTTCCCATACTCCCGGTTAAAAGGACTAAACCGCTTCTCTCCAGAGAAAGCTTTTTTAGAATATCTGCCGGAAGGTTCAGCTCTTCGAATGTCTGCGTATTATAGTTTATCCTTCTGACGACGATAGACGGCCAGTTCCTTTGCATGAATATGCTGACGCGAAACCTCGAAGGTTTTTCTTCCAAATAGAAGGCAAAATCAATATCCAAATTATTCTTGAAATACTCGCGTTGCTTAATAGTAGTTATTTCATCTACCGCCAGCATAACCTCATCAACGCTAAGTTCTTTCTCATCCGCAATGCTTAGCTTTCCATCGATTTTAAAACGGGGTTTACTCCCGGCTCGATAGAACAAATCCGAAGCATTGCAAGAAATCATCTCTTGCATAAATTTCCTAATACCCATGTTCTATTCCCCTCCAGATAAAATTAAAATCCCAATCGCCAAATCACAATGTCGAATGAAATCCCAATTACTCAATGCTCCAATTGTAACTTGGAATTTGATTAATTCATTGGTCATTGGGGGCTTGGGAATTAAAAATTATTATACCATTTTCTTACTTTTTTGAGTAGGATTAAATTCCATGTATTTACCGAGTAATAGATGCGTCTGGGCATCCAAGGCAGGCAGAGATCCCAAAATTAATATTATAAAAGGGACCATAATCCATTCCAATATCATTATAACATTCTTTGTCCAACTTACTTCTTTTGGGCGGGGAGGCAAGATTATACGGCTTAAGATTATCCAGGCAAGGCTGGCGCCAAATGTAAAATTGAAAAGCAGCCCGGTTATTTTAGGCAGATTATAGCCTATGGCCATCTGATTGAAAAAGGCTCCTCCTAAGATTATCGGCAAGGGACCGATAAAAACCAAGATGATCGCCCAAACCGCCCAAGTTACATGGCTCTCTAGAAGATGTAATGACCGACGTATCTTTTTCAATAAGGGAATTTCATTCTCGGCCAGAAAGGCGCTTACTAAAAACGGAAAATTCTCGACTCCCCAGGCCCATCTGCGTTTCTGCTTATACTGCATCTGGATGGTCTTAAAGAAATTGCTGGAATAAGCGACATCCATAGAAACAGTAATATACATAGGCACGACCCTGTAGTCACCTTGGTAAAACAGGAAGGCTTTCCAGTAAATCACTGAATCATCCGAAACCATGTCTACGGGCCAATAATCTATCTCTACCAAGGTTTTAAAACTCATGCTATGGCTGGAGAAGGTGACGAATTTTTCCAGCCGCATGCTTTCGATCATCTGGCAAAAGGACGAACTTATCTCGACAAGGCGCGCAAGCGAAGGAGCTTGCCAGATATTGTTATTATAGACCGGGATCGGCTGATAACTGGCCTGATGGGGGTTGGGCGAAGTCATAAAATGATAACTTAAGCAGCCGAAATATTCTTTGGCAACACAGGTATCCGCGTCAAAACAAGAGACAATCACATCTTCGTCAGGAATACCTGCGGATTGTAATAATTCTTTCGCTCTCTTGGCCGCCCAAGTAGCATTGGCGCCTTTGGTCCGGCCTTCTTTGCTGATCCCGTCAGGATGAAAAGTAGACAGATACCGGAAGAAATATCCTTTAAATTCGGATTCCAAATTCCTGGCATTCTCCTTTGAAAGAGGGTTACGCTCTTCAAAAGCAACTACCACAATAATCTTATCTTTTGGATAATTGCATTCTTGGATAGATTTTAAAGAGGGCCTTAAAACATCCAATCCCTCTTTATACACGGGGAAGATAACTAAATGCTTTAGCTTGTCTAATCCGGATTGATTTCTAAGCCTCCTGCATTTAACCAGCCAGTTTATGTCTTTTTGCCGGTAAAGCTTATGATGGGCCATAACCAGCAAGGTGGTCAAATATACAGTCCTGATTATCCAATAGAAATCAAAAACTATAATTATGATGGCGCAACAAACAGGATTAAATATAGCCAGCAATATAAGGCCGATTATTATACCCCATGATAGCGAGCCTGGGACAATCTCCAGAAATCTCTTGATCTTACCCTTCTGCATTCTTTCTTAACCTTATCAAATCGTTTAAAAGGTTTTCTTTATTGTTCAACTCAAGTTTATATACATTATTATATAATAACCCATCATCGCCATTCTGGAAATCCATAAAATATAGCGTGTCTTTGTCTGTATCGTAAAAAATGCCGGAATTTCTCTTGTTTAAATTCACAAGGTTTACCGGAGTCGAATTTTCTTCGGCTTCCAATACCTCTACATCTTTATCGGTAACCAGAATAAAATGATAGCTGTCCGAATGCCAAAAGACATCATTTATCTGCTTATTCGAGAAATTGAATATAACCGACGGCTTGGAATAAGAAAGAGGCCCTTGAGATCTCAAGCTTAAGATACAAACCTGATGCGCGTTAATAAGAAGCAGTTTTTGTCTGTCAGAGGATATTTTGAATTCCTTGGGCAAAGGAGAAAATTCCGCCGGGATACCCCCTATCTCCTCGAACCGCCCCCCATCCAAATCGGATTTATAAAGGATATTCTCATCCTGATTAAAATAATATATTCTGTCTCCCTCCCGATCCAGCCAAAAACAGGATATTTTGACCTGATTCAACTGTTTAACATTCGCCCGGCTGGAGAAAAGGATTATCTTCTCAAAACGCGTAACCTTGCGTGGTTCAACATTTACCGGATAGATCCAGGGGTAATGCCCCTTAAGCTCTATTCTCAGAGTATACGAACCCGGAATAAGCTCATTAATAGTAGCCGGAGTCTTCATGTCCAGTAATTTACCGTCCAGATAAACATCCGCGCCGGAGGGTTGCGTTTTTAAACTGATGATCCCGGTTTTAGTGAACTTAAATGTATGCGGGTTAAACTTATACCCTAAAGAAAACGATAAAATCACCGGTAACCCCGCGAAAAAAACCGCAACGCTTAAATAAAACAAAACCGACCTTATTTCTTGTTCTTTAGACATAAAACTATTTCCTTTTCCAAATCCAAGAGCGCTTTTTTCTTCCTGGGTCCTAGCTTATAACCGCCTAATACATTATTGCTCTTTATTACCCGATGACAAGGAATAATTACAGGGAAAGGGTTTCTATTCAAAACTGAACCGACAGCACGAAAAGCACCCGGCCTTCCTGCTTTCTGGGCTACCCATTTATAGGTGCGTGTTTGCCCAAGGGGAATACTCAATACAACTTGGTATACTTTTTTAGCAAATGAGGTCATCATTATGAATTTTGCAATGCTTTAAGTCAAAAGTAAAACCGTTAATGTCAAATACCAAAGCCCAAAATTCAAAATAAATCTAAATGACAAATACCCAATGACAAAACCTTGGTTTTGACATTTGTAATTTTGATTTTGAATTTATTTTGTGCTTTGAATTTTGTCATTTGTCATTAAACTTCTTACTTTTGAATTTTTCCTTTCATTATCTACCTATTATTTTCTTTCTTCTTAATATGTGGTGATAGGCTACCGCAAACCTATGCGCTTCGTCGCGGACGCGGCGGATCAAATTAAGAGCCGGAGTATCCTGCGTTAATCTTATAGGCTTAAATTTACCCTGCAGATACACATGCTCTTTCTCTTTAGCGATACTTATCAAAGGAATATTCAAACCAAGGCCGGAGATTTCTTTTGCGGCAGTCAATAGATGCGCCCTTCCTCCATCGATAAGAATTAAGTCCGGCAAAGGAAGTTTTTCTGCGATAAGCCTTGAATAGCGCCTCCTGACCACTTCGGCAAGCATACCGTAATCATCAATCGTATTTACTGTTTTTATCCGGAACCTGCGATAATTATTTTTATCCGGCAACCCCCGGTAAAAACTTGCCATTGATCCGCAAGCCTCTTTTCCGGAAATATTGGATATATCAAAACCTTCAATTCTTGCGGGAGCAATTTTTAACTGCAGGAGATTCTTTAAATCTTCCAGTTCTCCCTGATTGGCGAAACCGGCGTAATTTTGAGATATGGCGCTTAAAGCATTCACCTGATCCCTGATTTGAGCCGCTTCTTCAAATTGGCGCGCTTTGGCTTTTAGCCCCATTACACGCAACAGTTTCTTAACAAGCAAATCTGTTTTTCCCTCCAGAATAAGAGAGATATTCTTGATAGTCCGAGCGTATTCTTTCTTGCTAATTTTACCAATGCAAGGAGCCGGGGATAAGCCAATCCGGTAATATATGCAAGCCTTGGCCGGCAAGTGTTTACAAGAGCGGTAAGGAAAACGTTTACGGATAATCTTTAGCGCTTCCCGCAGAAGATAAGCGCTGGTGTAAGGACCAAAATAAGCAGCTCCGTCATCTTCTCTCTTACGCGTTATGTAAACCGCGGGGAATTCTTCGCAAGTTATCTTGACCAACGGAAAACTTTTATCGTCGCGCAAAGAAACATTATATTTCGGCTCATATTTATGGATAAGGCTGGCCTCCAAAAGCAATGCCAGGCTTTCAGTGGGGGTAATTTTAAATTCGATATCTGCGACATTCGACATCAACATAATCCTCTTGGTATCAAGCAAACGGCCAAAATAATTACCTAAACGCTTCTTAAGCGATTTGGCCTTACCCACATAGATGACGCACCCAGCGCTATCCTTCATCAAATATACGCCGGATGTATCCGGAATCTTTCCAATCTTCGCTCTTAATGCCTTAAGGCTGCTCATCTATTTTTTTATGCACTAACCAATCCCAAAGTTGCCTCATTTCGCTTACTTTAAATACGAAACAAAAAATAATGTAGGAAAATGCGCCGCTAAATACGCTTATTGCTAAACTTAGATATTTATTAAGGCAAAGCTTGGCCGCAAAATAACAGATCACTCCCATGCAAAGACTTGCCGCCGATACCCTTAAAAAAGAAACAATGATTTTCCTTCTTCCAAAATCACCGATCTTCCTCTCCAAAATATAAAATAATACAAAAAAGGTGATTATCCCCGATAGTGAAGTAGCCAAAGCGATCCCAGAAATTTTTAGCGGGTACATAAAAGCAACTATAAAAAATACATTTAATACCAAAGAAAGTGCGGCAACCTTAGTAGGAGTAACCGTATCTTTCAGACCGAAAAAACAGGATTGCAATATTTTAGTTGCCCCATATGCTGACAATCCCAGGCTATAATAAAAAAGCGCGCTGGCTGTAAGAGTAGCTGAATAGCTATCAAATCTTCCTCCTCCAAACAAAGAAGAAACCAAAGGCTGGGAAATCACCATAAAAGCTGCGGAAGCCGGGACCATCACAAAGAATACCGCGCGCAACCCCCAGCTAAGAGTATGCTTGAGCTTTTCCGGCGAGTCTTCCAAGGCATGAGTAGAAAAAGTAGGCAATATCGCCTGAGAAAGGGCATTACTGAAAACCCCCAAAGGGAATTGAATAAGCCTGTATGAAAAATACAAAACAGCTACCCCCCCTTCCCCGACAATCCAAGCCAATGAGCCAAATATGGAATCAACAAAATTATTCAACTGATAGATGCAAGAACTTGCAACCCGCGGTAACATCAATTTACCTATGGAGCGAGCCGCAGGATGGTTTAAAGAACGGGGAAACTTAAGCCGAAAACCCTTCTTGTAAAGAATAGGGACCTGAACAGCTAGCTGCAAAAGACCGCCGACCAAAACACCTAAAGCCAGGCCTTTAATTCCTTCCCCAAAAATAAGCGCAAAAACGACTATGGATATATTTAAAAAACAAGGCGCAAAAGCCGGGACAACAAAATGTTTCAAAGAGTTTAGCAAGCCCATAGAGTACGCGCTTAAACTAATTAATAGGATGTAGGGGAATATAATGCGGTTAAGAGTTATCGTGGCAGCCAATTTTTCCGGGGATGCGGCAAAGCCCGGAGCGATAAGCCGCACGATAACAGGAGAAAATATTATACCCAAGATAGTAATAAACATAAGTATTACTACCAATAGATTCAATACGACATTTGCCAACTCCCAAAATTCTTCTTGGGTATGACGAGCTGCGTATTCGCTAAATACAGGGACAAAAGCGGCATTAGTAGCTCCTTCTCCGACTAGATCTCGGAATAAATTGGGAATCCTGAAAGCTATAACAAAGGCCTGCGCGTAAACATACACTCCAAAAAGCCGGGCAATAACAACATCCCGCAAGAACCCCAATAAGCGGGAAATAAAAGTTGCCATAGCTATAATACCGGCGGATTTAGCAATCGCATGATGGCCTTGATTCGGATATTTGCCTGTTGACATAGACTGTGAATTATGTTAAGTTAGTAAACAATCTACCCCTCGTCCGCCATAAAAGAGCGGCGTACTCGGGGTTAATTTACCGCCCCCTTAAATGAGGGTAAATTAAGGAGACTGATATGCCCAGACGTAAAA
>JAQUOO010000036.1 GCA_028717055.1 Candidatus Omnitrophota bacterium
ATGTATTTAGAAGATTTCCTAATACGGATAGTTGTAAACGCTGGTTGTACGCATTATTAACAGAAAGAAGCTTGGTGAACAACAAAACTACTGAATACGAAAGTCAGCATAGTTCTTGACAGTGTGGGGCTAAATAAATACTTGAAGCAGCGGAGTTTAGGTAGTATAATTTAAACCATGATGGAGTTATTTAGACCTTATATATTGGCATTTATTCCCATATTCGTAGCGGTAGATGCGGTTGCCAACATTCCGATATTTCTATCGCTGGTTGAAAATACGAGCAAAAAACAAAAACACAAAATAATCGTGGATGCTGTTAAAACTTCCACTGCCGTTGCCATCATCTTTGTGTGTATAGGAAAATGGGTATTTTCGCTCTTGGGAGTAACAGTTCCTGATTTTCAGATTGCCGGAGGCGTCTTGTTATTCGTCCTTTCAGCGCGCCTGCTTTTCCCCGGCGCCCAAAAAGACAATTTAATCCATAATCATGACCGGGATTTAGGGGTTTTCCCTTTGGGGACGCCTTTAATCACCGGCCCGGCAGTCCTGACCACTACTCTTATGATGGTGAATAGTTTTGGCCTGATGCCGACACTGGTTTCGTTAATCTTGAACATGGGTATTGTTTGGCTGACTTTGGTAAAAGCAGATACAATCATGAAAGTCATTGGTCCTAGCGGAACAAGGGCATTCTCTAAAATCATGTATATATTACTGGCGGCAATCGCCGTGATGATGGTCAGGCACGGGGTAACCGGAATGTTGCTAAAATGATGCGCAAAGTTTTGACTTTTATTATGGCCGGGGGTAAAGGAGAGCGGCTTTTGCCTTTAACTAAAGACAGGACAAAGCCCGCGGTTCCTTTTGGCGGCATATACCGGATTATTGATTTTACCTTGAGCAATTGCATCAATTCGGGGTTGCGCAGAATGTATATCCTGACGCAGTATAAATCATCTTCGCTCCAGAGGCATATCCGTTTAGGCTGGAATTTTCTTCCTTCGGAATTAGCTCAGTTTATCGAGCTGCTCCCTGCACAGCAGAGGGTCGGCGAGTCATGGTACCTGGGGACGGCGGATGCGATTTACCAGAACCTCTATACTTTGGAAATGGATAAACCCGATGAGGTTTTGATTCTTGCCGGCGACCATATCTACAAGATGAACTATTATAACATGATAGATTTTCACCGGGACAACGATGCTGATCTTACCGTTGGAGTGGTGGAAGTCGGGAAAGAAAAAAGCGCGCATTTCGGAGTGGTGGAAGTCGATAGCTTAAACAAGGTAATCGGTTTTCAGGAAAAGCCTAAATCCCCCAAGATCATACCCGGGAAACCGGATAAAATATATGCTTCAATGGGGATTTATGTGTTTAAGCATCCGGTGATTGAAGAAGAATTGCATGAGGACGCAAAAAGAACCGGCTCAAATCACGATTTTGGAAAAGATATAATCCCGCAGATGCTTAAGAAAGGCCTTAAGGTTGTTGCTTATAACTTTGCCAGCGAAAATAAAAATGGAGAGCAATATTGGCGGGATATCGGAACTATCGATGCTTATTATGAAGCGAATATGGATTTAATCCAGGCGTCGCCGACTTTTAACCTGTATGATAAAGATTGGCCTATCCGGACATTCCAGGAACAGTTTGCTCCGGCTAAGACCGTGCATTCGGGGGAAGAGATTGCCGGCAGGATAGGTTTGGTTCTTGATTCGATAGTTTCCGGCGGTTGCGTAGTTTCCGGCGGAAAAGTGCAGCGTTCGATTCTTTCTCCGGATGTCCGGGTAAACAGTTTTTCCGAAGTTTATGATTCAATCCTGATGGAAGGGGTAAATGTGAGCCGTTATGCCAAAATTAAAAGAGCGATTATAGATAAAGACGTGAATATCCCCCAAGGCATGGTTATCGGGTATGATTTAGCTGAAGATAAAAAAAGATTTTTTGTCAGCGATTCAGGGATTGTAGTTGTAGCTAAGGGAACGGAAATTAAATAGTAATAGCGGGTAGGTAGTAGATAGTATGTAGGAAAAAAATGGCAGGGGAAAAGATGATCAGAAAAGCCAAGATTAAAGATATAAAGAAAATCCAGGAATTGATTAATTCTTTTGCCAGGCAGGATATAATGCTGGCGCGTTCGCTTAATGAGCTTTATGAGAATATCCGTGATTTTTGGGTGGTTGAGAAAAATGGGAAGATTATAGGTTGCGCGGCAATGCATATATCCTGGGATGATCTGGCGGAAATCAAGTCTGTGGCAGTAGCCAGGAAAAACCATGGAAAGGGTATAGGCAGGGAATTGGTCGAGGCCTGCCTGAAAGAAGCTGTTGATCTGGGAGCGAATAAGGTGTTTGTATTGACTTATAAGCCGGGATATTTCAAGAAATTCGGTTTCAAACGGGTTAAAAACGCCACTCTTCCGCATAAAATTTGGGCAGAATGCATTAACTGCTGCAAATTCCCCAATTGCCAGGAGACCGCCCTCTTAAAAATATTATAAGTGAGGCCGCAACTTATGGAGCGGTAGCGAACATAAGTTGCTTGGCCGAAGTTATTCTTGACATTTTTTAGATTTTGGGTTATGTTTTATAGATTATTTTGTAATAAGAAATGTCAAGGATCCAATTCGCGCATTAAAGGAGGTTAAAGATGGATTATTTGTTTACCGATGAACAGAAGATGATTAAGGAATTGGCGCATAAGATTGCCGAGGAGAAGGTGCGTCCGGCGGCAGCTAAATATGATATTAGCGAAGAATATCCCTGGGATGTGATTAAGGTTATTGCTGAGAGCGATCTTTTTGGCTTATTTATTCCCGAAGAGTACGGCGGGATGGGCGTCAATATTACCAATCTCTGTTTGGCGACCGAAGAATTATCCCGCGCCTGCGGCGGTATCGCGGTTTGCTACGCAGCTTCGGCATTAGGAACCTTTCCCATAGTCTTATTTGGAAACGAGGAGCAAAAAAAGAAATACCTTCCGGATTTGGCCAGCGGAAAGAAAGTCGCTGCTTTCGGTATAACCGAGCCTGAAGCCGGAAGCGACGCTTCGGCAATCAAGACTACTGCCAGAAAAGAAGGAGACTATTATATTTTAAACGGATTAAAACACTTTATTACCAATGGCGGCGATGCCGAAACTTATACTGTTATTGCTATGACTAATAAAGATAAGGGGGCGCGCGGTGCTTCAGCCTTTATCGTGGAAAAGGGGACCCCGGGTTTCACTTTCGGAAAAAAAGAGGATAAATTTGGCATTCGCGCATCTTCCACCCGTGAATTGATATTTACGGACTGTAAAATTCCGGCCAAGAATTTACTGGCCAAGGAAGGCATGGGTTTTATTGTTACGATGCGCACATTCGATATGTCCCGTCCGGGCGTAGCGGCGCAGGCCTTAGGGATTGCGCAAGGCGCGCTTGAACTCGCGGCTAAATATGCCAAGCAAAGGCAGCAGTTTGGCAAATCGATTTCCAGTTTTCAGGGGATTCAGTGGATGTTGGCAGATATGGCAACTGAAGTTGAAGCAGCTAGAGCGCTTGTGTATTCCTGTGCCAGGGCGATTGATGCCGGAGCAAAAGATGTATCCAGGGAATCGGCGATGGCCAAGATGTATGCTTCGGATGTGGCAATGAAAGTAACGGTTGATGCTTTGCAAATTTTCGGCGGATACGGCTACATGAAAGATTATCCGATTGAGAAATATGTGCGCGATGCCAAGATTACCCAGATTTACGAAGGGACAAATCAGATTCAGAGGAATATTATTGGTTTACAGTTAGTTCGAGATGCAGGTAAAGTATAAAGTAAGTAAGTTTAAGTAAATATAAGTAAATTTAACTTGATATAAGTAAGGAATAAAATGAACATAATTGTCTGCATAAAGCAGGTTCCCGAGACTACTGAAGTAAGGATTAATCCGGAAACCAATACGCTTATTCGCGAAGGAGTAAAATCCATTATCAATCCTTTTGATATGTATGCGATTGAAGAGAGTGTGCGCCTTAAGGAAAGATTTGGAGGTAAGATTACAATAGTTACTATGGGCCCTCCGCAAGCAGATGCAGCTTTGCGTGAAGCAATCTCTATGGGCGCTGATGAAGGTGTTTTGGTTTGCGACCGGGCATTTGCCGGCAGCGATACCTGGGCTACCAGCTATACTCTAGCCGGAGCAATTAAAAAGATCGGGACATTTGATCTGGTTATCTGCGGCAAGCAGGCTTCTGACGGAGATACTGCCCAAGTCGGCCCGGGCATAGCCACTCACCTAAATATCCCCCAAGTAACCTATGTGAAAAAAGTAGAAGAGGCAACTGACAAATCAATGCGGGTTGAGAGAATGCTGGAGGAAGGTTTTGAAATTATCGAAACGCCGTTACCGGCATTACTTACCGTGGTTAAAGAGATAAATGAACCGCGTATTCCTTCTTTAAAGGGTCTGCTGCGGGCAAAGAGCTCCAAAATCACGATGTGGGGGCAGAAAGAATTAGGGCTTGATCCTCAGAAAATCGGTTTATGCGGATCTCCCACTCAAGTAGTCAAGATTTTTACTCCTCCTCAAAGAGTCGGTGGACAGATTCTTAAGGGCGAGATTCCAGAAATAGCCGCGCAAATCGTGGAATTAGTAAGAAGCGAGGTTAATTAATTATGTCTATCCAGGTAATCGTTGAGAAGTGCACAGGTTGCACGCTTTGTTTTAAGGCCTGCCCGTTTGGCGCTATCCGGATGACGGATAAGAAGGCGGTAATTGATCTTAATAAATGCACGCTTTGCGGCGCTTGCAAGGATGCCTGTAAATTTAAAGCCATATTACTGGAAAAGACTCCTGCCAAATGCGATATTCCGAATATAAAAGATTATAAAGGTATTTGGGTTTTCTTGGAGCAGAAGAACGGCAGGGTTCAGCCGGTTTCTTACGAACTTTTAGGCAAGGCTCAAGAGTTGTCCGGAAAATTGGGCTGTGATGTCAGCGGAGTCCTGATCGGCAATAAATTAGAAGACCAGTTGGATGAGCTTATTTTTTGCGGCGCGGATAATATTTATTTGGTCGAATCTCCGGAATTAGCTAATTTTCAGGACGAACCTTATACCAATATAATAGTGGAGTTAATCAAGAAATATAAGCCGGAGATCTTTTTGTGTGGAGCAACCAATATCGGCAGGTCGTTAATTTCACGGGTAGCTATCAACATTAAAGCCGGTTTAACTGCCGATTGCACCGGTTTAGATATCGACTCTGAGAAAAAGATTTTACTGCAGACCCGCCCGGCATTCGGTGGAAACATTATGGCGACAATTATTTCGCCTAATTACCGTCCGCAGATGGCGACGGTAAGGCATAAAGTTTTCCAGCCTTTAACTCCCGATAAAAAACGTAAGGGCAAGATTATTAAAGAAAGCTTTGATTCTTCTCTGTATTTTTCGCGCACAAAGTTGCTGGATATCGTTGAGGAGGTTGAATCTCTGATAAATTTATCCGAGGCGGATATTATCGTTTCCGGCGGCAGGGGAATGGGCAGCCATGAGAACTTCAAGATTTTGGAAGAGTTGGCTCAAGTCCTTGGCGCAGCCGTAGGATCATCGCGCGCGGCAGTAGATAGCGGGTGGATGCCTTATTCGCATCAGGTAGGCCAGACCGGACGCACGGTTGCCCCCAAGATATATTTTGCCTGTGGTATTTCGGGCCAGATCCAGCATTTAGTCGGAATGCAGTCTTCGAAAATAATCATAGCTATTAATAAAGATCCTGACGCCCCGATTTTTAAGGTCGCTACTTATGGAATTGTCGGAGACCTTTTTGAAATTGTCCCTGCCTTAACCAGGAAGTTCAAGGAAGCCTTACGCAAATAACTACCGTAATTTCCATCCATTCCTGCATTAATTAACATCATAACTTACCTTTTTGTGCTTCGATGTCAAGGAATGTAAAGATTTTCCTTGACAAAATCCCCTTTTTTAGTTAAAATGCAAACAAAATTCGTTATTTTTTAGAATATAGGGAGAAATATGCTAAACAGCGGGTTAATGACGATCGAAGATTTAGCGGATTATTTAAAGGTTACCCGGCGGACAATTTATGACTGGTTAAAGCATAATAAAATACCGGCAGTGAAACTCGTTGGCCAGTGGCGTTTTAAGAAAGATAAGATTGATGCCTGGTTAGATAACCAATCTCAACAAAATTAGAATACACCCGGCGCTAAACCGGTATTGCGCCGGCGCTGCGTTCGTACACAAGGAGAATAAATGTATTTTAAAAAACTTGAACTTTTGGGCTTCAAATCCTTCTGCGATAAAACTGTTCTGCATTTTGAACCCGGTATTACCGCGGTTGTCGGGCCCAATGGCTGCGGCAAATCGAATATTTTTGATTCTATTCGTTGGGTTTTAGGCGAACAATCCGCCAAATCCTTGCGCGGCTCAGAAATGCTCGATGTTATATTTAACGGCACAGACAATAAAGAACCTTTAGGTATGGCCGAGGTAACGCTTACTTTTGATAATAAGGCCCGTTTTTTTAATTTTGATAATGATGAAGTCGCCATTACCCGCAGGTTATTTCGTTCCGGGGAGAGCGAGTATCTTTTAAATAAAAATCAGGTGCGCCTGAAGGATATTTTGGATTTACTCTTAGGCACGGGTGTGGGCGCGGAGAGTTATTCTATAATTGCGCAAGGGAAAATTGATTTGGTTCTAAGCTCAAAGCCCGAAGACCGGCGTTTAGTTTTCGATGAGGCCTCCGGGATTACAAAATATAAGGCGCAAAAAAGGGAAACGACGCGCAAGCTGGAGGAAACCGAGCAGAATCTTTTGCGTGTTAATGATATTGTTACCGAAGTAAAGCGTCAGATTGGTTCGCTCGAGCGCCAGGCGAATAAGGCGCGTAAATACCGCGAAGTTTTCGATGAGCTTAAGAATAAAGAAATAGCTCAGGCGGTTTTGTCTAGAAAAGACCTCCTGGCGCAAAAAGAAGGAATCATTAATCAATTAAAAGAGCTGCAATTGCAGGAGGAGGGGCTTTTGGGTGTTATTCGCGAGCAGGAAGCGAAAGTTGCTTCTCGCGCCGGCGAGTTAAAGTCCTTGGAAGACAATATAATGTCGACCAGAAATGAGATTTTGAATTTAGAAAGCCAGGTAATCAGAAATAATGAGCGGATCAGTTTTAATGATGAAAAAGCCGCGGAATTGGAAAGGGAAAAAACAACCTTACAGGAACAGATCGGAGAAGTCAGGATTAAGCTTATCGTCGATGAAGAAAAGCTTAAAGAAATAAAGGCCGAGTATCTTGGGTTAAAGGCCGCTATCGAGGGGAAATCCCTGGTTTTAGGCGAAAAGGAGAGTCAGATTAATTCGCTTGCCGCTAATATAAAGAGTTCCCTGGATAAAATAGTGAATTTCAAGAAAGAGATAATGGAGCTGGTGGTGAAAATCGCCGCTGCGAGAAACCAAATTTCCGAATTTGCTTCTCAACAGCAGGTTTTCCTGGCGCGCAAGAAACGCCTTGAAGTCGATAAAGCAAAAGTTTATGAAGAAAAAGCTATCGCAGAAGAAAGCTTGAGTAAAATTATCCGGGAAGTTGATTTAGTCAAAGAAACCATTGATGGGTTGTTTCAAAAAATCAACGGAGTAAAAGGTGATTTAGAGAAAGAAGGATTTTCTCTGGCTGCCATCAATACTCAGATTGTGGATTTGGAAAGGCAGGTTTTGACTTTAGAGTCGCATAAAGAATTTCTGGAAAAGTTGAAAGAGAAATACCTCGACATCAGCGAAACAATGAATGCGACTGTTTATCTGGATAAACTGCCAACTGAAAAAACCAGCGGTTTAGTAATTAAGATTAGCGATTTCTCAGGTTTAGGCGAATCAGACAAGACAAACTTTGCGGCGAACTTCAAAGTTTCAGGAGAGGCCAAGCCTATTGAATTGGATACGCAGAAGATCGACGAAAAAATAGCTAACATTAAAGCGCAACTTGAAGGCTTAAAGAATTCCAAGCAGGCCAAGGAAACAGGGATCGAAGATTTGAATAAATCAGTTGCCGTTTTGCAGCAGGAATTGCACGGGCAGGAAATAAATCTGGCAAATAAAGAAACGCAGTGCGCGACTATCCGCGAACAGTTTAATAAGGCCAAGGAAGAAGAGGACATCATAGTTTTAGAGCTTAACGATACCCAAAAAGAGCTTTCAGTCCTGGAGGCAAACATTCTTGCCAGCCAGGATACGCTATCGGAATTGAGCAATTCCCACCGGCTTGCCGAAGATTCTATTCTCAAGGAAGAGGATAATGTTTCACAAAATAGCAAATTAAGAGAGGAATTGCTGGTTGCGATTACCCAGGTTAAGACGGAGCTGGAATCTTTGAATAAAAAAATAATATCCGATGAGCAGACTCTTAACATTTTGGAGGATACTTTTAACCGCGATAAAGAGAACTTGAAGAATGCCGAGAAACAGATTGATGATTCAGCTCAAAAACTTTTGTCGCTTAAAGAGGAATCCAAGTCTTGTGAGCTTAAGGTTATAGGATATAAAGAAGATGTTGAGGTAAAAGTTTTGACTCTTAAGGATTTTGAAATAGCTTATGCCCGGTTGTCCGAAGGAGCCGGAGATGTAAGCGCCAAGATCGAAGAGAGCAGAGCCAAGTTGGATGTTCTTAAAAACAGCCTTTATGAGCTGCAGATGCAGGATAAAGATATAGATTATAAATATTCCGCGGTTAAGGAAAGGATGCTTCAGGCTTATAGAATCGAACTGGAGGCTGTTGAAACTTTACCCGAGAACATCGATATAAGTGTTTTAGGCCAGGAAATCGTCGAATTAAAAAGAAAATTGGATTCCTACGGGACAGTGAATTTGGTTGCTATCGAAGAATATGATGAATTGAAGAAGCGGTATGATTTTCTTATCCAGCAGCAGACGGACTTATCTAGCGCAAAAGAGTCTTTGCATCAGGCTATATTAAAGATAAACCGGACTACAAAGCAGATGTTTATCGATACCTTTGAGAAAGTGCGCGAAGAGTTCCGGAATTATTTCCGTTTGCTCTTTAATGGAGGAGACGCGCAGGTCTATTTGATTGATGAAAATGACCCTCTTGAATCCGGGATTGAAATCATCTGCCGGCCTCCGGGAAAGAAATTGCAAAATATACTTTTGTTATCGGGCGGGGAGAAATCCATGTCGGCAATAGCGCTCATCTTTGCCATATTTAAAGTTAAGCCCTCGCCGTTTTGCATCCTGGATGAAATCGACGCGGCATTGGATGAAGCGAATGTGGATAGGTTCTCTAGGGTCCTGCAGGAATTTGCCAAAGGCTCGCAATTTATCGTCATTACCCATAACAAGAAGACGATTGTTAATGCTAATGTGATGTATGGGATTACAATGGAAAATTCCGGAATTTCCAAGATCGTTTCAGTTAAATTTGCCCATGATAAGAAAGAGGGCGAAGAAGATAAGTTGGCTGTCGCGGCAGTTTAGCAGCAGGTGATGTTTCTGCCTTTATTTTTAGCCTGATACAAGTTTTTATCTGATGCTGAGATCAGTTCAGCCGGAGCCAAGCCGTCTTCAGGAAATGACGCTATGCCAAGGCTTACGGTAAGTTTTTTAGCAGGAAATATATCTTCGTGGCTAAAGGAGTGTTTCTCGGTATCCATTCTTAAGCGTTCGGCAATCAGGAACGCTTCTTTTTTGTCGGTTTCCGGCAGTATCATCGCGAATTCCTCTCCTCCATAGCGGCAAACAAAATCCATTTTACGCGACTGATTTTTAAGCAGCGTTGCCAGTTCGGAGAGAGTTTTGTCTCCGGCCTGATGCCCCAAAGAATCATTGTAAACCTTAAAGTGGTCTATATCTACCATAATCAGGCTTAAAGGAGTTTTTACCGCTTTTGCCTTTTCCAGCTCCGTTTGCAGTATATACTGAAAATAACCGTGGTTCCAGAGTTCGGTTAGGGAATCCATATGGGCTAACATAACGGTTTTTTCGTAAAGCTGCGAGTTTTCAATAGCCAGGCCTGCCTGGTTGGCTAACATAGTGAGCATATGCAGGTCGTCTTTGCTGATTGGTTCGCGGGTGATGAAGTTATCCGCGACAATTATTCCGTTTATTTTGTCTTTAGCTTTTAAAGGGATGAGAACCAATTCTTCGCTTTTTAGGGACTGGACTATCGGAGAACTCCGGTAATTTCCAACAGTCTCCTTGGTAAGCCACAAAGGCATGCCTTCTTGCGCAACTAGCGTGAGAAGATTCTCGCTTTTGTCATGCAGGGGGACTTTCATTCGTTGTACTTGTTTATTAAAACTGGATTCAAGCCCTTTACTTGAGAATTTGTAGGCGCTTATCAAGTCGTCCAAATCCATTTTTTCGCCTTCGATCTGGCTCCAAATACGGTTAGCTTCTTCGCCTGAGTCAGGGCCGATACCCATTTTCCCTTCAATCAAGCCGTCTTTTTCGTTGATTAGAAAGAGCAGGGCGCGGTTAAAGCCCAAGCCGATATGCGCAGTTACTCCGGTAAGAATGATATAAAGGATCTCATCCAGTTTTAAGGTGGTACGCATGGCGTTAGAGATCTCATAAAGGATCCCCAACTCGGTTTTAGTGCGTTCAAGCTCCTGTTTTATTCTGGCTATTTCTTCCATAAGCCTTAAATGTAACATATTTTAACCAGGCTGTCAATCTCGGCATATTCAGCACACTGTCAAGAACTATGCTGACTTTCGTATTCAGTAGTTTTGTTGTTCACCAAGCTTCTTTCTGTTAATAATGCGTACAACCAGCGTTTACAACTATCCGTATTAGGAAATCTTCTAAATACAT
>JAQUOO010000037.1 GCA_028717055.1 Candidatus Omnitrophota bacterium
ATGAAAGAAAAGAGTATCCTATACCGGCTTTTTTCTCGTTTCTGAATAAAAATGGCCAACGCAATGAAGAGGAATAGAAATACCGCGTTTTCCCGGGATAAGAGAGCCAAGAAAGCAGACAACAAGCTCAGAACAGGCAAGTCTTTAAGAAAAAGGAGGACGCTCGTTAACAAAAACAATAAACTCAATAAGTCCGCGCGGGCGGAAAGATAAGAAACGACCGAAACCTGAAGCGGATGCACTATAAACAGAACAGCGGCGATGGCAGCAAGGCGCATATCTGAAAACAGTTTAAGCAAAACTATAAAGGTCAAAATCCCGTTCAATAAGTGCAAAAGCAGATTTGTGAGATGGAACCCGAACGGTTTGTTCCCACCCCAGATTTTATAATCTAAGAAGTAGCTTACGGCCTGCAGGGGCCTGTACATAAGATCGAACGGCCTTTGCCCTGACCAATGCTCGAATATATCTTTCTTAAATACCTGAGGGAGTAATTTGGGGGATTTTATAAACGGATTATTCAGAATCAAGGCTTTATCGTCAAAGACAAAACCGTTGTTTAAACTATTAAAGTAGACGCCTAAACAGAGGACGCAGATTAAAAAAATTACCATTTTTTTCATTTTCAACCGCTCCCTGCAACAGCAACCCAATCTAAATTACAGTTTATTTTTATGATTATACCATAAAAATACCCTGATAAATACTCATCAGGGTATCTACATTATTACTGTGGTTTCCATCTGGAATTAGAAACTTGAAAATGGTAGCGCGACCAGTATTAGTGATAACTATATCTCTAATTTAATAATACAACCCGGCCCAACCAAAAACTAATCATACACATCTTTTCTGTTGCTAATACGCAAAACAAGAATTAAAATCTCACGTTCTGATATTTTATAAATAACGCGGTAATCCCCCCAACGATAACGCCAATATCCCTGGAATTCTCCTTTTAGAAGCTTTCCTAATGCTTTAGGATCGGTGGCAAGATAACTCTCAATACGGGTGAGGATCTTCTTGACCGTAGATCTATCAAGTTTTCTAAGATCTTCCTCAACTTGATCCGAATATACGACCTTATACGCCAAGTCTCTTCCTCAGCTCTGAGCTAGAAATAATTCGGCCTTTTGGGTCGTTAAAACGGTCCTTGGCAATTTGCGCATCAGCGTAATCTTCCAAATAGTGCGCTAATGCATCAGTGACATAAAAAGTTTCGCTACGATGCGTAGCCTTTGCTAACGAAGTTAACCTATTAACCAACCCGGATGGTAAACGAAACGCTTTTAATAAAGTCATCCTCTCACCCCCCTCTTGCAATATAAGTATAACATTGTTATACAAGTATTGCAAGTAAAATTTTATGCTCTATTTCGATTTTGCTTGTCAACTTTGACTATTCCAGAAAAACTCTAATTTTAGAGAAAAGAATAGCGCGTATTGGTTGCATTTATAACTATACCTCTACGCGTGTGTGCTTATTATACAATAGTAAGTTAAAATATCAAGAAAACGGATTTATGAAAATAATTTTTAAAGTCAGAATTTAAAATGCCCTTGCGGATTATCTCTCTTTATAATTTCTTTAATCAGGCTGACGAATTTCGTTGCTGTGGCAAAAGCATTTTCTGCTTCTGTATAGGAGATTGAGATATCAATTTCATAGGTGAAAATATTCCGTTTTCTGCGCATCCTATCAAAACGCTCTACTATGTTTTTGTATTCCTCTCCTAAACACTGCGCCATAAATTCCACTACGGTTTTGTGTTGATAGCCATCTGCTGGCCGAAATTCCTTAAGCAGCATAACGCGCGCCCTGCGCGTAACATCGCCAGATATGCTACTGTATAGGCAATCCCCTCATCAATCTTTAAATTTGCTTTAGCTGTCCTTAAATCTTTCTCGCTTCTTAAAATTAGCTTCTCTACCGCACCGAAACTGGATTTTTGTTTCCTTAAAAGCCCTTTTGCTAAATATTCTTCCAGAAACTCTTCAAAGCCCATTTTTATCTCCTATCAAGAATATTTTGGGATTCTCTATAAGATCTAAAATAAAAGAGTCTTTCTTGGTTTTCTTTCTATTAAACTCTCCCCTTGTGTATAAAGTGTAGTTAATTTCTCTTTTAAACCCTTCTCCGCCCTCTTTATTTCCCGGACTAAATGATCTTCGTCAATATCGCCCATAATAAATAGGTCGATATCGCTTGCGGCATTTTCGCTTTTTTTGGCAAATGAGCCATATATAAAAGCCAGTTCAACTCCTCTAATTTTAACCAAGGCCTGTTTTAATGCTCCTTCTATGCCAACAGTCTTAAATACTATGCTTTTCAGCTCACTGAATAATGGATATGATTTATTGAGGGAATAATAAAGGAGGATGCCTTTTTTGTGGGATAAGAATACGCCTTCCTGCTCTAGGCGGACAAGCTCCTTACGAAGCATGCTCACCGGAATATCAAGAACACGTTCTAGCTCTCTTAGATAATATTCGGCTTCCGGATTGGTAAAATAGAGCTTAAAAAGCTCTTTGCGTGTCTTTGATTTGAATATATTAGAGATATCCATATTGTAACCTCATTGTATTACAACTGTAATATATTTAGGTTACAATGTCAAGGGAATTTATTGTTTTTGGAATTTTTATGTCAGGCTACGCCACGCAGGTAATCATTTTCAAGGCATTCTAGATTTTCGCATCCTTAAAATGATAGTTAAAGAGGTTGACTATACCTTAGATAGCAAAAAACTGGGGATAACCCTTCTGGATAACAACTTGCGATTTGAATTTGAGGTTGATTTGAAGCAGGTACGGCCTTTAAATAAATGGCACAAAGAAGAGGAAATTAAAAAAGAACCCGGGCTTCGCAGAAACCTAATTTTAGCCTACCACCTTCAAAAACTCCTTGAAGAAAATAAAGGCAGCATAGCGAAAGCTGCTCAATGGCTTAATATGCATAAAGAAAGAGTCCATCAAATATTAAACTTGCTTCTGCTTTCTCCAAAAATCCAAGAAGAAATAGTATGTTCAAATAACGAAGCCATCTCTTCTATCCCCGAATACAAACTACGCCCGCTTATTAACGAGGCTGACTGGCAGAAGCAAAGCCGGATGTGGCAAGATCTCCTTCAAAATAATATCCACTAAACCTGCCTAAATACACTTGTCCACCTACAATAGGTGGACAATGCTTATCTCATTGCACTACAAAGGATTAAGTAAATTTGCTCACTAAAATAGCGGACAAAATTAGCTTCTGCGCTAATCAAAGAGGCTTCCAAAATAAACCTGAAAATAGCCTGTAATAGCCATTAACTAAAAGGCATTAACTAATCGCCGATTCCGAGATAAAGAGATAGTTTTGTGAGATTTATCCGGCTATTTCTGGCTAACCTACTGAAAAAACAGATTTTTTAGATTAAACGCCTAAAAATCCCTCTAGGATAACGCCCTAACCCTTTGACAAACGCCAACATAAAAACAGCCTTAGTTAACAACGTTAACCAAGGCTGTCTCTATCTCTGAAACACGGGTTAGAGAGATTTTCATGGTAGCCCCAACCGGATTTGAACCGGTGTTTACAGGCTGAGAACCTGACGTCCTAGACCAGGCTAGACGATGGGGCCAGAAAAAATCTAAGGTATTTTACTATACCGGGAGATTTAGTCAATAATTATGTTTTCGCAATTATCATTATGGTTGACTTTATTTTTTAAAGTGTTTATAATACAACCCATGCGCGTGGGAATAGGCGTAAGCACAGAACTCGATCACCTGAAAGCTGTCAAAGAGGCGGTTGAAGAAGCAATTATTCAGATAAAGACTGATAATATCGACTTCGCGCTCCTGTTTACTACGGAAGAATTCAGCCATTCTCTGGTTTTACAAACTACTGCCGATCTTATAGGCCAAATACCACTCCTGGGCTCAAGCAGCCCCATTATCATATCCAAAAACGGCCCGCTAAAACACGGGGTTGTCCTCGTCCTCTTTAAACTCAATGAAGGCGCCTATTTTAACGCCGCCTGCATTAAAGACATAACCATAAATAACACACTATCCTCCGGGGAAGAATTGGGTGGGAAGCTTTTGTATGGCTGCAAAAATGTTCACCGCGATTTAGGTATGATATTTTCCAACATAAATACGGGCGAATACTCCAGCCTTGTTACCGGAATACAGGAAAAGCTGGGAAGAGGTTTTCCTCTGGTTGGAGCCTCCCTGCCCAAGAGGATTGACCATGCGGAAAACCACCTTTATTTCGGACCGGAGATATTGAATAACGCGGTCTGCGGAGTGCTCTGGGGAGGAAAGCTCAATTTTGGCTTGGGGATAGAACACGGCTGGCAACCCCTGGGAAAACCGCGTTATGCTACCCGGACACAAGTAGATACGGTAAACGAAATAGACGGCCTGCCGGCAGTAAACCTGTATAAAGAATATTTCGGCAAAGAAACTCTGGAATTAAACAGGGAACTTAAACGCATATCCGTGTTTTATCCGCTGGGCATAGCTGTATCCGAAAATAAAGAATACCTCTTAAGAAGCGTTATTTCAATCAAAAATGACGGTTCTCTCCTTTTCCGCGGAGAAGTCCCCGAAGGAAGCATGGTCAGGCTGATGATAAGCTCGAAAGATTCCTGCCTGGCCGCAGCAGCTAAAGCTGCCAAGACAGCCCTGGATAATGCAAGGGGGAAAAAAATTAAATTTGCGCTTGTATTAAATTCTTTATCGCGGTATGCTCTGTTAGGAAGACAGGCCGCCCAAGAGATACGGATCGTGCGGGAAACTTTGGGCAGCGACGTTCCGTTTGCCGGAATATACACTTCGGCGGAGCAAGCGCCTTTGAATTCAGCAAATTACAATTTGGGAAAAACATATTTTCATAACAATTCAATAGCAATATTAACCATAACCGAATGATCCGGACCATACGCAAATGTTAACCCTTTTATTGTTTGCGCTGATAATTGCTGCCCTGGTAATTGCGCTTACCTACAAAATCCAGAATGAGAATCAATTGCGTTCGCAAGTCAGCAGCCTGAAAAAATCCCTCTCCGATATGGACGAACAGGCTAAACTTATCGTGCGCACGGATATAGAATTGAATAAAATAGAAGAAGAACTGGACAAGAAAATATCCGGGCTCTATGCGCTGCAAAGCTTATCCCGCATGATAAGCATGACCCTCGAAGAAGACCAGATCTTCAGGCGCATACAACCGGAACACCTCAAGGAATTAGGTTTCGAAAAGGCTTTCGGCTTTCTCTGGGACGATAAAGGCAAACGTTTTGTTTTGCGTTTCAGTATAGGGTATCCGGGCGAAGCGATTAAATCGATAGAGTCCTTCTTCAATGAAAACAAGGAACGCTGTATGAACTTTATAACCAGCGACAAAACCCTCTCTTCCATTTCGGCATCCAACAATTTAATCACCCTGCAGCAGTTAAACGAAATTTTCAAGATCAATTCATTCATCATCTGTCCTTTAGCGCCTCAACAAAATAACCGGGGATTGATTTTTGTCGGGACACAAAATCTGGAAACAACAGTTACTGAAGGAGACGAAGAATTGATTAAAATACTCTCCACCCAATTGGCCCAGGCCCTGGAAAATGCCCGTCTTTTCGAAAAGACCTGGAACGCCCAACAGGAGCTGGAAAAAAAGGTAACTGAAAGAACCCGGGAATTAACTTTGGCGCTGGAGGAAGTTAAAAAAATAAGCGATAATAAAACCAATTTCGTCTCAAGCGTTTCTCACGAGTTAAGGACGCCTCTTACTTCCATCAAAGGATACGCCGCCATACTCCTTACCGGGAAATTAGGCGATTTGCCTCCGGAAGTGCGCCAGCGGCTAGAGAAAATCAACCGGCATAGCGACGAGCTTGTGCATATGGTCAATGAACTGCTGGATATATCCCGCATTGAATCCGGAAGAGTCACGATGCGGACAGAAGTCTGCGACCTCAAAGAAATCACGGCTAAAGTGGAAGATTTGTTATCCGGACAACTAAAGGAAAGAAAGCTGTCTTTCATTGTCGAAATCGACCCCGAAGCAAATGCGGTTTTGGCCGACAGAACACAGCTGGAACGCGTATTTATAAACCTCGTCGGCAACGCGATGAAATTTACTCCGCCTGACGGTTCCATAACCATAAAAAGCCATAAAATGGATAAAATGGCGGGAATCAGTGTCGTTGATACCGGCTGCGGCATAGCCGAAGAAGCGCATGATTCCATATTTGATGAGTTCTACCGGGTTGACAACACCATAAACCAAGAGGTCAAAGGAACAGGGCTGGGATTGGCCCTGGTAAAACACATAGTCGAAGCCCATGGAGGAAAAATTTGGGTTGAAAGTTCTCCCGGCTCCGGCGCAAATTTTAGTTTCACATTGCCGATACCAGCTTAAAGAATATGTCCATAAAAATACTTATAGTCGATGATGACCCCGATATACGGGATGTGTTAAAGCTTACCCTCTCCGAAGAAAACTATGAGATTCTGGAGGCTGGCGACGGAGAAGAAGCCTTGAAAGTAATCCACGACAATCAACCTGACCTCATATTGCTCGATTACAAAATTCCCAAGATTGACGGGCGCGAAGTATGCCGCAGGATAAAAAACGACCTCTTGCTCAGACATTTACCTATAATTATGGTAACCGGCAAAGGCGATATAAGCGATAAAGTTGACGGTATAGACGCCGGAGCCGACGATTATGTGGTCAAACCATTTGAGCCGAAAGAATTGCTGGCGCGAATCCGGATGATTTTAAGGCATACCGAGAGGGACCTGGAAGCAAACCCTCTTACCCGCCTTCCGGGAAACGTCTCAATATTAAAAGAACTTTCCAAACGCATAGAAAATAAGTCTTTATTCGCCGTCTGCTATATAGATTTGGATAAATTTAAGTCCTATAACGATAAATACGGGTTTGAACACGGAGATGAGGTGATCCGCGAAACCGCCCGCCTGCTTATCCGCTCAACACGAGAACACGGTAATCACGATGATTTCGTGGGGCACATCGGCGGGGATGATTTCGTGATTGTAACTACTCCGGATAAAACCGATTCATTGTGCCAAAAGGTAATCCTCGATTTTGAAAATCTTGTCCCCTCTTTCTATAATGAAAAGGACGCAAAGAATGGATATATAACAGGTAAAGACAGGCAAGGACAAGAGCAAAAAATACCGCTTCTTTCTGTATCTATCGGGATAGTGACAAACGAATACCGCAAAGTTACCCACGTGGCTCAAATCGGCGAAATAGGCGCTGAGTTAAAATCTTACGCCAAGAGCCTGGAGAGAAGCAACTACGTAAAAGACAGGCGCATAGAAGACAGATAGGCTTTAAGAGAAATAAAAAATCCCGCTAGTTGAATAGCGGGATTTTTTATTGGTGCGCGGGGAGGGAGTTGAACCCTCACAGGTTGCCCCACTACCCCCTCAAAGTAGCGTGTCTGCCATTCCACCACCCGCGCGTAATCTAATATGCCGATTTGTGATTATAACAATAGCCGGGAAAAATATCAAGCAGGATTAACGCTCGCATCAGAGCCTGCTTAAGCGCTTCCGCGTTAATTGAAAGAACACGCGGAAGGCATTTCTTTTTTCGAAGTTTTTGGCCAGCTTGATTGTTTCAATTAACGCCCAAACGCCATAAACCCAGATAATCCCACCGCGAATTCCGGGGAAAACGAATTGCGCCAACCACAGTAAAAATAAAGCCGCTGCCTCGAAGAAATTAAAATCCATGCTTGCCAGAAATAGAAACCCTAAACAAGACTGGACAATCGTCAAGAGTATCTCCACTTTTTGCTGCTCGTCAAAAATGACGCTGGCAAACCTGCCCATACCGAAAGAATATATAAAAGGGATAAGCGCCACAAGTATAGTCCACTGGTTAATGGAAGACGAAACAAAATTGGCCAACGCCATAGAGGCTTTATTAACTTTCCTGGCCCAATAAAACGCCGAGAGTTTCTCGGGGAATTCGCTTAAGAAAGGCGCCACCCATTGCACGAAGACAAATTGCGATATACCGGCAGAAACGGCCAGGGCAAGCATTGAGTTAAGAAAAGGATAGGCGGCAAAATACAGAATCACTCCTCCCCAGATAAAAAAAGCCATGATCCAAAGAATATTCCACGGATGCCTATGCCGCATTATGTATTTAGGTATGCGGCCCAAATCATCGATCTCTTCGCGATCATGCGGAGGAATTTTCGACAAGAGATACAAATAGCCGAAATAAATCGCGCTTAAAATCAATCCGTCGAGAATGTTCAATGAACCCTTAAAATAGATAACCAGAAAGTAGAGTAAAGCCGGTAAAAGGACCAGGACCGCTATGGAATGCTCGTCCTCCAACTCTATATTCCATGGGCGTTTATCTCCGGACTTGATTCTTCTGAAGAAAAGGGAGACAAAATAAACCATTGGCCAGCCCAAACCAACAAACAATCTCAGGGAACCGGTATAATTAGCAGTGATTAGATGCGCTTTAGAGGGATCTTTTGCCGCGGTAAAAGCAATTACTCCTTCAACCGCAAATTCAGGCAGGGTTTGAATCCAAGCTAAAACAGCCAAAGCCAAACCTTGGGAAATAAAAAATTGCCCGCATTCGGCTGCCCAAGAGATAAGCAGGGCGGCTAAAATTATCGCGGGGAATGTCCACAGGGAATTTAAAGCTTCCATATTTAAGGAAGGAGGGTTTTTATTTGCTAACGCCTTTCAAATCGCTAAGGCTTCTTATCTTTAAACCGCCTAAATCATCTTTATAGTAAGTAACAGAAACCGGATCCCCTTGCGTAATATCGGAAAGGGAAATCGACCTGGCGCCCAAGGTAAGCTCTGAATCCCCGGTAACCCTGAGGACAACTTCATCTTGATCGCCGGTATGCGGATCGGTATAAAGGATGCTTAACGTTGATTCTATCTGATCCAGAGAAGAAACTATTCCGGATATCACCTTATCGGAACTGTTATCCGCTAAAGCAAAAGGCGCGAACATGAAGACAAAGATCAATAAAATAGCGCTGGCTTTCTTCATCCTTCTCCTTTCACGGGCATTTGCCCGGTAAAGAACTTATTTTATTATAATACACCAAACAAAACCAATATCAAGGAATTACCTTTCCGGGAGAAACGTCTTCCCACCCCCCTCTTTCTTCCAGCGCCTTGATGCGTAATGCAAGCTCATTCTGAGCAGAGCCAAGTATATCATTTTGGGCCTTAAGGTCTTTGACTGCTTTTAAGAGAAGGACACTAAGCTTCTCATAATCCACGTTGGATACCTGGCCGTCTAAGACAATAGCCAGTTCAGGGATAACTTTGGCCACATCTTCTGCAATAAGACCAATCTGTCTGCCCCGGGCTAATGTTTTCCCAAAGTCCTTGTAATCCTTCTTAAAATCAAAACTGACCGGTTCCAGAAGATATATCTTACTGGCATCCACTTCCAAAGGCAAAACATTCTCCTTATAGCGGATGGAGCTGCCGGAATAATAGAAGGTCCCGTTGACATGAAGGGTGTAGCCGGGGCTGGTGGTGCCAATGCCGACGGAGCCGCTGGTAACAATTGTAACCCCCGTGCTTCCGTCTTTTGCATTGGTTAAGCCGGTTTGATTAATCGAAGCCATGGGGGCAAGTCTGAAATATCCAGAGTTGTTCAAGCCAGTCAGCCATCCGGTGGAACCGTCGCGATTATAAAGAGTCCCTGCCTGATTATTACATCCAACTATCTCCATATACGTGTATGTATCAGCTTGGACCCTTAAAGGCGTATCATAGACGCCATAGCTAACCTGAGAATCGCCATACACCTGAAGCTTGCCATTCGGCCCAGTCGTCCCAATCCCCACATTGCCGCTTCCTTCCAACGTCAGCACGTCCACAAACGATGGAGCGCCTCCAGGATACATGGAGAACACTATTTTATTAAGCGAGGTAGAGCCGTAACTATTGGAGAATTTGATCTTGTGCGAATACGTGTGAGCTGCATCCCAGATATAATCAAAATAGATAGCGTCCCCAAACGTTCCGTCTCCACCGTTGGCAATAGCCAAGGCACCGCTCTTTAAGGTCAGCTTCTCCGGTGGCGCTGTCGTGCCGATGCCGACATTGCCTGCCATCATGTGAACCTGCCCTGTACTCTTTAGTCTGAGCGTATCATTAGGCGTGCCAGCTTCTACTTCAATGGGATTGGTACTTGAAGTTTTATCCATAAGCATTAGTCGATCACCGATATTCCCCTGTAACTCCCAGGCAAAAGATCTAGCATCATTTGATATCTTCAATCCCACTATAGAATCTGCTGCGGAATCAGCTATCTCCAGCTTTGCTCCCGGATTCACCGTGCCTATCCCCACATTGCCTTCCACTACCAGGTCAGCGGCAAAGTCGACTTCTCCAGAGCCGCTCTCGGTATCCTGCCAGGTGTAGCTGGCTCCATCAATGTAGTCATCCCCTATGGCTATACGCTTGGCTCTTAGCTCACGGTAGACTCCATAGGGAGAAGGATAGTAGGTGGTGATTGTTAGGGTGTCTTCGGCAAAGAGCAGGCTGCTTGAGTTATTAGAGCTATTGCTAGGAGGAAAGACTAGAGAAAAGGCTAAAAAGAAGCTTAAAAAGAAGAAAAAGGAAAGGAGTTTCCTAGAGAGAGAGAGAGAGAGAGAGAGAGAGAGAGAGAG
>JAQUOO010000038.1 GCA_028717055.1 Candidatus Omnitrophota bacterium
TATCGCGCCAACAATGTGATAACCTCTGAATCGGACGAAAACAACCTCCCCAAAGGCCGGGCGATGCACAAAAATACTCCCGCAATAATGAAACCGAACGCCAGCGCAAATAACATGGTCCCTTTTTGCGCTGACCTGATTCTGTCAAAACGACCCGCACCGTAATTCTGGGCGACAAAGGGAACCAGCGACATACCCACGGTCATAGGAACCATGAAAGCGAACATTTCGATACGACTGGCAACGCCGATGGCGGCAACCGCAGCCTGGCCGAAACCGGAAATTATCTTAATTACCACTGCGGCAGAAAGTGGAGTAAGAACCGAACTTAACGTCGCAGGTATTCCGATACGTAATACTCTGCGCCATGAGGATATGATGCGCAGGCGCGAGTGCGAAACAAAAATAATCAGGTTATATTTTTTATGGATGAAATAGAACGCCGCGGCCAAGACAAGCGCCTGGGAAAGCACAGTCGCCAAAGCCGCTCCTCTTATCCCCATCTTCGGACACCCCAGCAGCCCAAATATCATCACCGGGTCAAGGATAAAATTCAACAAGGTCCCGGCAACCATCAAAGAACTTACTGCCTTGGTGTTGCCTGTGCCGATGATGATATCATTGAGCATCATCTGGAGAACCCATATGACAAGCCCGAAATACCAAATTACCATGTATTGACGGGTAAGCGAAAGCACCTCTCCTGTAGCGCCTAAACGCATGAACAACGGATTTATCGTCAATAAGCCGGCTACGGTAAGCAATAAAGACAGGCTTGAGGATAAAAAGACCGCATGCGTAGTGATACGCGCGGCTGTTTGCTGCTTATTCCTGCCCAGGGCGTGCGCTACCACCGTCATTGCCCCGGTCCCTACACCGCGCATAATAAAACCTAAAAGCATGACTACAGGGAAGGTAAACGACATCGCTGCCAACGCATTAGTTCCCAAGCGTGAAACAAACCAGGTATCAGTAAGATTATAGGCGTTTAAGGCAAACGTGCCGGCCAGCATCGGGACAGCCATACGCAGCATCGTCTTGAAAACACTATCCTTTACCAAAAGCGGCTTAATCATTGTCCATCCTCGAGAATCTGCTCTTTAATTTTTAGATAGAATTATAGCATAGTAGAGCCTATTTACAAACAGATAGGCAATACGGAGGAAGAAGTCCGAGAGAGACAAAATCATAGGTATCTCAACGGACGGTGGGAAGGTGCGTACTGGCTATCTCTATTTAATGCGCGATTTCTTCGCGAAATATTCGCAAATATCGTCGGAAATAGCATTAAATAGCGCCTATTAAATACGAGAGGTTTTGGCCTATTATAGAGAGTTCCTCTCTATATTTTCGCTACCTTTCCCAGCGGAAATCTGGTTATAAAATATTTTAGAATTCTCCGAAGGGAAAAACGCCCCAAGCCCTAGGGACATCGCTACATAAAAAATCTCCGACAGATTTCTCCGTCGGAGACTTATCCTAACTCATTGTGCCACATAGAGATAAGACATATTGGGGTGGGTAACGGGGATCGAACCCGCAACCTTTAGAGCCACAGTCTAACGCTCTAACCAATTGAGCTATACCCACCATAAATCTATCACTAAAAGATTACCACAAAAAAATAAATTTGCTATTGCTTATTATTTGTCGAACCGCTCCCCGCATTAACAATCTCGCCTCCAATAGCGAATACTCCGTCAATCATCGCCCGGCTTAAATCCGTGAAACCCCTGACTCCGTTTTCCATAATCTTAAGGGGCAAAGCCAGGGCATTTTCTGGCTTCGGGCTTAAAGCGCCGATGCCTTTTGAAATTTTATCCTCAAAAGCGCCTTTGAAACTTCCGAATCCGAATTGCGGGCTATCCATCTTAGTCTTTATGGAAAACTTGAGCTCCACCTTGCCCTGGTCGATAGTCTTAAACATATCCAAAACTTTATTGGTAAGTTTGGAGGCCCTCTCTTCTTCCTGCCCGGGTTCAAGCGGCTTACGCACCATATCAGTCAGCTCCAGGTGGCAGTCGGCATTGATATTATTGTTTAAACCATTGGCATCGATTGTAAAATTAAGCTTTGCTTTTTCAATACGCGCTTTCTCCAAGTCTACCCAAGCAGAGTAATAGGGATACAGATAAATCGCATCGATATCCTTAATCTTTAACGTCATCTGCATATCTTTTTTAAAGAAATTAATCCAACCGTCGATATCCAGCTTTCCGGCATCTTGCCCCTCCCTCCAGGGGATTTTACCTTTAAGTTCGAAAGCTGTAGCTATTTTCCGCGGATAAAAAAAGAGGCTGTAAACCTTGCAGCTTATATCTTTTAATACGATTTTTATCCCGTTTGCGCTTATGGTCTGGTCTATATAATTCACTACACCATTTTCTATAATAATCTTTCTAAAACCGACAGGCAATAATTTTACTTCTTTGGACGCAGCGGGAACCGGCAATATAACATCTTTACTTTTGCTTTCTTCTCTGACCACTACGGCCGGAGTTCTAATAAAAGTAAACTCCGGAGAGACTATTTTAACGCTATTAAAGATTACCCTGCCGGTAAAGAAACTGAACAGGTTTGAAGAAATGGAGATAGACTTAATTTTAGCCAAGCCTTCGACTTTGAGGTTTCTTAATTCCAGATTAAAAGCCGGGCTAAGATTAAAATACCCGATAGTGGTCTTCTTATGGGTGAGATTCTCAATCTCTTGAATTATAATAGCCTTGCCGGTAATAAGCAAAAACAGATAGACCAAACCAAAAAGTATCGCCAAACTTATGAGAACTGACCCGATTGTTCTTTCTATTTTGTTCATAGATAAAATTCTATCTGCTTTTTTATATTATGTCCCTGGCGTGGCTCGAACACGCGACCCTTTGCTTAGAAGGCAAATGCTCTATCCAACTGAGCTACAGGGACAGATAATATTTTCCAAGAACCTTATCCGAGCAACTGTTCCCTACCTGCCAACAGGCAAGTATCTAATTGAACTACGGCACATTTTTAACACAGATTATCAAATTTAATTCGGGGCGACAGGATTTGAACCTGTGACTTCTTGCTCCCAAAGCAAGCGCTCTAGCCAAGCTGAGCCACGCCCCGCATTTTATTCAAGGATAAATTTTATTATATCAACCGCCCTTATGCTTAACAATATATTTCTTGATAATTTTCTGGGCCTTTTTCAGCGCGCGATAACGGTGGCTCATCCTGTGCTTTATGCGTTCGCCAAGCTCGGCAAATGTCTTTCGGAATTTAGGGAGAACAAATAACGGATCATAACCGAACCCGTACCGTCCTTTTAATTCAAAACCAATCAAGCCGCTGCATTTTCCTTCCACAACGCCAATCAACCCATCTTTATCCGCCAAAGCAACAGCGCAAACATAATGCGCTTTTCTTTTTTTTAACGGCAGCCCTTTAAGAAGCTTGAGCAATTTCATGTTATTCTGGATATCATCCTTGTTTTTCCCCGAAAAACGCGCCGAATATATACCCGGAGCGCCGCCTAGCGCATCAACACAAAGCCCGGAATCCTCTCCGAGACTAAACCTGCCGCTGGCCCGTCCTGCCTTAACCGCTTTTTTTACGGCATTCTCCCTAAAAGTCTTGCCGTTTTCCACAATCCTGGGGTTGATACCGCAATCTGCCAAAGAACTTATTCTCAACTTAAAGCCTCTAAGAATGTCTTTTATCTCTTGCAGTTTCTTTTTATTTCTAGTCGCTACTATTAATTCCATTTATATCAAATCGCCGACTAGTTTGCGCTGTATATTAAACAAGTCCTCGATTCCTTTTTGAGCAAGCCCGAGCAATTTGTCCATTTTATCTTTTGAGAAAGGCTTGCGTTCGGCTGTCCCCTGAATTTCGATGAACTCGCCATTGCCGGTCATAACAATATTCATATCCACTTCGGCCCTGGAATCTTCTTCGTAGCACAAATCCAAAAGCATTTCTCCGTTCACGATTCCCAGGCTGACTGCGGCAACGTAGTCGCTGATCGGAATTTCTTTTATCAATCCGGACTTCTTGAGCTTATGCAACGCATCAACCAAAGCAATGAAACTCCCGGTAATGGCGGCGGTACGCGTCCCGCCATCCCCTTGTATTACGTCGCAATCCAGCCAAATGCAGCGCTCGCCCAAAGATTTCATATCAGTAACGGTGCGCAGAGACCTGCCGACAAGCCTCTGTATTTCATAGGTCCGCCCGGAATCTTTTCCTCTGGGGATACGCTTATCGCAGGAACGCGGGAGCATTCCGTATTCGGCAGTAACCCAACCGGTTCCACTCCCCCTTAAAAATAAAGGCACGCTTTCTTCTACCGAAGCGGCACAGATGACTTTCGTATTTCCGAATTCAATAAGACAAGAACCTTCCGGATATTTTATGTAATTACGGGTAATATTTACTTTCCGTATTTTATCCGCCCCTCTGCCGTCAAAACGCGCCATAACTCCCTCGCTTTCTAGAATTATTCAAATACACAGACCCTGTTTCTGCCTTGGGACTTTGCCTTATATAAAGCCTGATCAACGCAAGACACCAAATCATCTTTACTCATATCTGCCTTATAGCTGGCAACACCGCCGCTCACTGTTATGCCTATTGTCCGGGCAGCCTCTTTGATTTTCTCCGCCACGATCATCGCGCCCTGGGTATCGGTATCAGGAAGAATAATCATGAACTCTTCGCCTCCATAACGGCTGACGATATCCACTTTACGGCTATACTTCTTCATCACAGCGGCAAAACTTTTTAAAATCCTATCTCCTTCCAGATGCCCATGGTTATCATTGTAAGCCTTGAAGAAATCAACATCGAACATTATCAGGCTTAAAGGATGCTTATACCGCTGAACACGTAAAATCTCCAGCTGAAGCTGTTCTTGAAAGTGGCGATGATTAAAAATATTGGTTAATGAATCCTTGATTACCAGGGATGACAATTTTTCATACAAACGTATACTCTCAATCTGCATCACGGTCTGATGCGCCACGAGAGATAAATACCTTAAATCGTCTTGCGTAAAGATTTCTGTCTTGGCTATTTTATCGGTAACGTTCATTACCCCGATTATACGGGTATCTGCCTTAAGAGGCAATGAAACAAAAGACTTGGTCCTGTATCTGGCCTCTTTCGCATAAGTTTTAAACCTGGGGTCGCTATCGATATCAGTAACAAGCAAAGCTTCGCCTTCCTGAGCGACCCAGCCGGAAATTAACTTGCCGATTTTTACGCGCCAGTTTATTTTTTCCTTATCCAGGCCTTTTGAGCCCTTAAGGACCAACTCGCCCGCAGATTCATCTATTATCATCAAGGAAGCTTTTTCTGCTTCAGCAATCTTAACCGCCATTTCAGCAACAAAATCCGTCAGTTCTTCAAAATTAAGGATTCCGCCTATCTGCCTGTTCACCTGCAGGATAATACCCAACTTCTGTTTTTCCTTTTCCAGATACTCCAGCAAGGATCTGTTATTGAAAACTAATTTTTGTTTCTCGATACCGCGCTTAATCATCAACTTCAGGTAATCGATATCAAAAGGCTTGATAATATAATCGTGAGCCCCTGCTTTTAGCGCCTCTATCGCCGAAGGTATACTGGCATAACCGGTAAATATAATAAAACAGGTCTCGGGCGACCTCCGCCTGAAATCCTGCAAAAGTTCAATGCCATTGGCATCAGACAGCATTAAGTCCAAAAGCACAACGTTAAAGAAACGCTCTTTTACCTGCTCAATGGCCAAAGCGCCTTTATCGACGGCTACAACGTCGTAACCGTCGTTATCCAAAACTAATTTTAGATTCTTACAGATTGTCTTATCGTCATCAACGATAAGAATGCGATTTTCATTATTCATTAGGCCTAACCATTCTCATTGCTCAAGTTATCAAGAATGCTGATAACGTCAATATTAAATAGCAACCTTTAGACGATGCCCCTTAAGGGCAACTTCACAATAAAACTCGTTGTCTTATTGAATCCTGCCTTGACTTCGACGGCTCCGCCATGCTTCTCGACTATCTCCTTGATGATGCACAGCCCTAACCCCAAACCCTTGCTTTTAGTGGTAAAGAAAGGGACAAAGAGCTTCTCCAGATTTTCCTCAGGGATACCTGAACCGTTATCGATCACTTCTGCTTCCAGGAATTTATCTCTCTGTCTAGTTATAAGGGTTAATTTTCCTCCTTCCGGCATAGCCTGGACAGCATTAATCACTAAATTCAAAAAGACTTCCTTCATCTGAACCCTGTCTACGTTTACCACCGGGACACTTGGGTCTAATTCTTTGACCACCTCTATTTTTTTAAACAATCCTTGCTTTTCCAGCGAAGCTAATGCATCTTCAATTACCTGATTCAAATTCGCTTCGCCGAGAAGGATGTTTTTTGGCCGGGTAAAATTCAAAACACCTTCAATAATATTGTTGGCATGGCCTATTTCTTCTTCAATATCCCGAAACGACTGGGGCAGCTCGGGATGATTTTTAGAAATCTTCCCTTTTAAATAATATGCGCTGGTCTGGATTCCGGCAAAAACGTTTTTCAATTCATGGCTTAAGACTGCGGCCATTCTTCCGATTGCCGCCATCCTCTCGGATTGAATCAAACGCTTCTCTGTCTCCATAAGTTCTTTAGTCGCCGTCTGCAATCGGGAGATCATTTTATTAAAGAAATCGCTCAATTCTTCTATTTCGTCTTTAGAGTTAACTTTAATGCGGTGCCCATAATTCCCTTTTATCACCGCTTCCATACCCGATCTCAATTTCCTGATGGCCAATACAATACTGCCACCCCTATAGAAACCGAATATTAAAGCTAAAATAACGGAACACAAAACAGCAATGATAAACATCTTTGTGAGGCTGTCTCTTAACCAAAAAACGGATTTCTCGGGAAGCCCTATCCCAAGAATCCCTATTATCTTTTGGTCCCCGTTAAAAATTGGGGTGTAGGCGGCTAAATACCTTTCCTTCATTACCCATATGTGGCCTATATAATCCTTGCCATCCTCAAGCACATATTTTGCTCTGGCCGAATCAAATTTGCTGCCGATGGCATATTCGTTCCCCTGAGAAGGCACGCTGGAACAAATCCTCGTATTTCCCATAAAAATACTGGAGACCAAACCGGTATCCTTTTTTATCGGCTCAACAATGATACTGTTATTGTTGTTTAGCAGGTAACCGGCAACCATCGAACCCACAATGATTTCATTCTGGTTGATCACCGGAAAAGTTGCCTTGATGATAAGCGCCTCTATATTTTCTATTCCGGGAATCTTTGCCTTGTTTAAAAGCCCTAGTTTATCCAACTCTTCCGCACTTAAGATTTCGGTAGATACGTTGAATTGTCCTTTGAATAGGGCCTTATGCACATACGAATCCCTGGCTAAGCTGCGGCCTTCCAACTCCGGGTTATTCATAGAAACAATAACCTTGCCCCTCTTATCGGTAACGATAAAGAAATCCAGCTTGTTGCTTTTTACGACCTTGCGGTATTCATTCTTCAATAAATCAATCTGGTCTTCATTTATCAAAGTATAAACCCTTCTATTCTGATCCCTGACAATATATTTCAAACCGCCGCATACGTTGTCATAGATACTCATCGAAACACTTAAACCATTCTTTAACCTCTCGCGCATATCATTGATTGCCATTTTGTCCAAAAAGAAAATTGCGATAACTGCCAGGATAACCAGAGGCAGTGTCGAGGTTATCAATAATACCTGAACCAATTTATGTTGTATTTTTCCCATGTCTATGTTCTATTTGGATACTGTTTGTATCTTAACCTTTAATAATAAAACGGCGATTAGTCAGCGCTAAAAACGGTAAACGTTTTTTCCTTGAGCATCAATACCTACAATCAAAGGGAAATTTTTTACTTCTAATCTTAAAATAGCTTCCGGGCCTAGATCCGGATACGCAACTGGTGCCACCTTTTTAACGCATCTTGAAACTAGCGCTCCGCATCCGGCAGGAGCCAGAAAATATATTGCCTTGTACTTTTTAATCAGCCTCCTTATATCTTCGGAACGGTTTCCCTTGCCAATCATCCCCTTTAAACCTTTTTTAAGCAAAAAAGGGGTAAACGCATCCATACGCTTGCTTGTCGTCGGGCCGCAGGAACCGATAGCCTTTCCTTTTGGGGTTTTTGCCGGGCCGCAGTAATAAATTACTGCATTTTTAATATCAAAAGGCAATTCTCCGCCTCTGCTTAAATTTTCCAGCATTCTTTTATGCGCTTGATCCCGGGCAGTATAAATATAACCGCTCAATAAAACCTCATCCCCGGCCCGCAAGGCAAGGATATCCTTTTGACTTAAAGGAGAAACTATTTTTTTCATAGCGTGGCGCTTGCGCTCCTTAAAGCGTGGCAACTTAGATTCAAGGCAACCGGAAGTCCGGCGATATGCGTAGGATAGCTTTCGATCTTAATCGCTAGACACGTAATCTTCCCGCCAAAACCCATTGGGCCGATATCCAGCTTTCCGATTTCCCTCTCCAGATCCCGTTCAAATGCGGTTCTTTTAGCGTTGATATTTTTCAATAAGGCTACTTTGGCCAAAAATCCGGCATAATCCGCGCTCCCGCCGATACCAACTCCGAGGACATAAGGCGGACAGGCATCTGCGCCGCTAGATTTGACCGCATTAACTATAAAATCTTTAATTTCTTTTAAGGTAGCAGTAGGATTAAACATCTTTAGCTGTGATTTATTTTCACAACCAAAACCCTTCGGTAAAACTGTTAGCTTTAATTTGCTGCCCCGGGTTATATCTATATGGATAATCGCCCCTTTATACGCCGGCTTGCCCCTTTCAAGAGGATCCTGGATAATCGACTCCCTGAAATTCCCCCTCCTATATCCAAGCTCAATCCCTTTAAGGACGGCTTTCTTGAAATCGCCTGTAATTCTTACCTCCTGCCCCAATTCCACAAAAACAATCGGTAACCCCGTATCCTGACAAATAGCCAGCTTTTCTTTTCGGGCTATGCGGGCATTTTCGATTATCGCTTTGAGCGCATTCTTTGCCCGGATATTTTTTTCCTGATTATAAACCAACTTAAGCTTGCGCAAGATATCCTGCCTCAACAGGCAATTGGCCTTTACGCATAAATCCGCGACAGTATCCACAATTTTTTTAGCATTTATGTTTCTCATTTTGCCTCTTTGCATATACCGTTTCCATATTCCCGCACAACCGTCGTCTTAATTCCCCCGCGAGGGTTAAATTCACTGGTTATTCTTGCCCAACGCGGCCGGCAGGCCTTTACAAAATCCTCAAGCATCTTATTAGCCAGGTGTTCATGAAAAATACCGATATTGCGATAGAATATCGTATACATCTTAAAAGACTTTAGTTCGATACAAAACTCTAGCGGTGAATATTCTATTTTTATAGTGGCAAAATCCGGCAGCCCCGTCTTAGGACAGATACAGGTAAACTCCGGTATTTCCATAACGATTGTATATTCTTTATCCGGATATTGATTTTTCCAAGCTTCAATTTTCGGCGTCTTAAGGCCCCGGATATCTTTTTGCAGCCCTTCATATGACGAGTGATCTTTAATTTTAAGTCTTGAACTTTGAGTTTTCATCTTACTCCTATCACTTTATGAATCTGGTTTACTAAACAAACGGTTACCCTCTCTTGCCTGCACAACTCTTTAAATTTAGCCAATTTGTCGCGTAAATGCACCTTGTCTTCATTACTATCCGGCTGCAGGACCAAAACCGCCCCTTGCGCGGTTTCCCGCATCAATCTCAAGCCTCTTCTTAAATCCTCCTCTTGAGTATCCCGGGAAATGACCGCCTTTAAGAAAACTTCGCGCCGGGACGCCGTCTCTAAAAACAATCTGTGCTCCTGCCAAAAATCGTTTAATCCGGTTGAACTGGGCAGTTTAAGATCCATAGCTATAATATCTACGTAATCGATAATTTCTTTCAACTCTTCATGAAGCGTGCCGTTGGTTTCCAGGTAATTGCGGAAATTGCCTTTACGGGTGAGCTTGAGCATTTCCTTGAGAAAATCTTTCTGCAATAGCGGCTCTCCTCCGGTAAACGAAACCGAATGATACCTGTCTTGATATAATTTTAATTCTTCGAACAATTCTTCCGGCTCATACTCCATAAAACTGGATATTTTGGTATCACAGAATTTACACCCTAAGTTACAGCCATAGAAACGCACGAATATCTGTTTTTCCCCCAGATACAGGCCTTCTCCCTGGATACTGTCGAAAACTTCCGCTATTTTTCCTCTCATGCTTTAACCTATTTGCCTTTTATCCCGGCTTCCCGAAAACCTTTAACCCTGAAATAACAGCTGTCGCATCTTCCGCAGGGCTTCTTTCCGCCTTCATAGCAAGACCAAGTCGACTCAAACGGAACTCCTAATTTACTGCCAAGCCTGATAATTTCGGCCTTAGTCATATTAATCAAAGGGGTCCTGATTTTAATTCCCTTATTCTCCACTCCTGCTTTTGTCCCTGTTGAAACTACTTTTTTAAATGCAGCGTAAAACTCCGGACGACAATCAGGATAACCCGAATAATCCTGTGCATGGGCTCCGATAA
>JAQUOO010000039.1 GCA_028717055.1 Candidatus Omnitrophota bacterium
TAAAGCAGAGCGTTTCCATCAGTAACCTCCTTTTTGTTGTTCTTGAGCGAACAACTTAGGTTACTAAAAGCTCTGCTTTTTTGTCAAATAGCGGGCTTAAAAGTCAGCAAGATTTATTATAGTGTCTGCTCCGGAGGATAATCAGGCTGCTAAGTTTTAACATAAAGATAACCAGGCAGGTATCAAAAAAACCTAATAACGGCAAAAAAACTATTCCCGTCAGAATCCCGGATAACCAGCCGCCGATAAGGTCGCTGGCATAAAGCGCGCCGGAAACGCTTCCCAACCCGGCTTCATCTTTCAAGCACATTTTTCCAGCCAGGGGGAATTCCAGGCCCATAAGCAAGCCTGAAATAAATAATAAACCATAAAAGACTGAAACCGGAGAACCGGAAAAAATACTAAAACCCGGGATAACAAACCCCAAGGCCAACGAAAATACAGCCAGCAGAATTTCAAGAATAATCAACGCGGATTTATTATCTTTAATTTTATCCATTCCGGAAACCGAAAGAAAACTTCCGGAGGCAATTCCAGCCATAAATACTGCGGTCAATATGCTTATCTTCAGGTAAAGATACCCGTAAAAAACCTGATAGGCAAAGATTAGAAGCAAATTAGCCGACATTCCCAAGAACCCCGTGGTAAAAATAGCATAGACAACCGGAACCTTGCGGTTGCCGGAGCGCCGGGAAATAAAAGATACAGCTACAGTCATAAGCAATACCGCGATAAAGATAAATTTAAGATTCAAATAATTAAAATAAACAAACATCCGGCTAAATTGCGGAGAAAACTTTTTGCTGCTTATTTTCAGGGTTTCATAAACCGCAACCGGCCGCAAATCCAGATTAATATCCTTTGTGCCGCTGTCCATCTGGATATTGAACCAGTCCAGCATTTTATCGCTTAGCCGGTAATCAAGATAACCCGGAACAAGCAAACCGGCAGCCGCTTTCCCTTGCGCTATGCGCTTGGTGACCAGGCTAGAATCAACAGCCATAATCGAGCCGGCTCCGGAAGCCATAAATATATTGTAATCCCCGGGGACTACCCGCACATACTTATAGACGCTTCTTAAACTATTCAATATGCAGCTGTTCAAATCTTTTGTTTCCCGGCTCAAATAGGTTGATGAACCATCCACCCATAAAGCAATCAAACCGCCGGGATTTAATCTTGACTTTGCCAACGCGAAAAAATCCTTAGTGAAAAACCGGTTACAGGATAAATCCGACTGGTTAGACAAACCGATCAAGATTACGTCATACAATTTATCATTTTCCCGAAGAAACATCCGGGGATCGGTATTTTTGACGCTTACTCTCTTGTCTCCCAGCTCTTCTTCGCTCAATGTTGAAGGGTGTTTCTTAAGCATCTCTATAATCAATGGGTCGATTTCAACATAATCAATGCTCTTTACCGGATACTTCAAAACTTCCTTTATTATTCCGCCGATCCCTCCGCCTGCCACCAGGATTTTCTCCGCGGCGCCATGGAACAATAAAGGCAGGTTCCCGAAATCTTCCACAAATTGCTTATCCGGAAAAGGCGTGATAATCAAAGGAACGCCGTTATAAAAAAACGCGCTCTGTTCAAGATTTTTAATCACCGCAATATTGGCATAATTGGAATTACGGTAATCCACAACCTGCTGTCCAAAGAATTGTTTTTGAATAGAAGTTTTCTGGAGGTAACTTGCCAAAGGCGCAAAAAATATGACAGATATGAATACCAAAATGCCCAGAGAAAGATATCTGGTTTTATTAGAAGAGGACAAAATGACGCAAAATCCGAGGTTTAAAAACGAAATGATTAAACCGATTTGAAAGGAATTCAAGAACGGAATCAATAAATAAGCCAGGGCTAGCCCGCCAATAATTGTCCCGATAATCTCCCAGCTGTAAACATTGCCCAGCGAACGGCTATCATCTGCCCCGGCCAAAGCATAAACCTTGCATCCGCAGCTAAAAAGCGCTCCGTGCAGGAATGCCGCCGGAAGGATTATAACAAATGAAGAAATAAATATTACGGATAAAGATACCGCCTCCATAAAAGGTATCCCGGCAGCTGCTTTAAAAATACGCGAGAAATAGATGCAAAAAGGCAGGGCCAAAGCAAATAGAATATTTAAAGCGATAAAAATGTTTAATTTATTTTTTATCCTATCTACTAACTTACCGGTAAGAAAAACTCCCCCGGCCTCTAAAATCACCCAATTGGCTAAAATGATCCCTACGGTCAATTCATTACCGTAGAAATTAACCAAAAGCTCGCGGAGGATTACAATCTGGGCAGCGACACCGCTTAAACCGATAATAAAAATTACAGCCGGAATTGCCATATTAAAAAATAAAGGGGACGATCCTATTTTTCTGGCGCTTAACTTGAGAAAAATAGAACCGTCCCCTTTTTATTATCTATCTTATAAACCTTTTTTGACGATATACTCGCACAGATCAACTACTCTGTTCGAATAGCCCCATTCATTGTCATACCAGGAAAGCACTTTGACAAAATCATCCTGCAAAACTTTGGTGCTCAAAGAATCGACAATTGAACTTAAGGCGCAATGGTTGAAATCAACCGAAACCACCGGGTCGTCCGTTATTCCGAGGACCCCGTTCATCCTGCCTTCAGCCGCTTCTTTCATAGCCGCGTTAATCTCCTCGGCTTTTACTTTCTTGCCCAGAAGGCAAGTTAAATCCACTACCGAAACATTCGGAACAGGGACACGCATCGAAAAACCATCGAGCTTGCCTTTTAGTTCCGGGATAACCAAAGATAAGGCTTTAGCAGCTCCAGTCGAAGTCGGAATCATCGATAAAGCGGCGGCGCGGGCGCGGCGCGGGTCGGAATGCGCCATATCCTGCACTCTCTGGTCATTGGTATAAGCATGAATCGTAGTCATAAGCCCCTTGGTAATTCCCCATTTATCGTTCAATACCTTGGCTATCGGAGCAAGGCAGTTAGTGGTGCAGGAAGCGTTGGACAACACATTATGGTTCTTTGGGTCATACTTATCTTCATTGACTCCCATAACAATAGTGATATCCTCGCCTTCAGCCGGAGCGGAAATTATAACCTTTTTAGCTCCGCCCTTGGTAATATGATTCTCAGCGCCCTTAACCTCTTTGCCTTTTTTATTTACACCGTCTTTCTTGATGGTAAATAAACCCGTGGATTCGATTACGATATCGACTCCCAAATCCTTCCAGGGCAATTCCGAAGGGTCCCTTTTGCTTAAGACCCGGATTTGTTTACCGTTGACTAAAATGACATCTGTGCCTTCGGTTTTTACCTCGCCGCAAAACCTTCCGTGCACTGAATCATATTTTAACAATAAAGCGTTTGATTTAGCGTCAGTCAAATCGTTCACAGCCACTAATTCAAGATCCTTGGATTTCCTGTCAAGGATTGCCCGGGCAACAAGACGCCCTATCCTCCCAAAACCATTGATGCCAACTTTTACCGCCATTTTACTTCCTCCTTGTAATTATTAGTTTACCCTGCATGCTAACTACTATCTACTAACTACTCTTTATTTCATTCTTTAATTTCCTTTAGATACTTTGCGGCAATCTCCGGAGAGGTGGGGTCGATATAAAAACCCGTGCCCCATTCAAAACCGGCCACTTGCGTAAGTTTAGGCATAAACTCGATATGCCAATGGTAATATTCCACTTCGCCATCGCTGTTAATCGGGGCGGAATGAACAATATAATTATAAGAAAGGTTCGCGAATATTTTCTTAATCTTGCCTATCGTCTCCTTAAGGATAACCGCCAGATCCGCTATCTCCTCCGCGGTCATAAAACAAAAAGTTCCATTATGCTTCCTGGGCATTATCCAAATCTCAAATGGAAACCGGGAAACAAAAGGACAAAAAGATATGAAGTGCTTATTCTCCAGGATTATCCTGTTCTTTTCCTGTTCCTCCTGCCTGATAATATCGCAAAAAATGCAGCGCTCGCGGTAATCATAATAGCTTTTGGCTCCATGGATCTCTTCCAGGGCGTTCTTGGGAACCATGGGAAGAGCTATAATCTGCGTATGAGGATGCTCCAGCGACGCTCCGGCGGCAGAGCCGAAATTCCGGAAAAACATAAGATATTTAAAACGCTTGTCTTTTGCCAAATCTATCGCTCTCCGGCAGCACATCCTCAAATAATTCTCGACTTCCCGGGGCAGTAAATCGCAGATATCCTTGGCATGATAAGGCGTTTCAATCAATACCTCATGGGCGCCAATGCCGCTGGACATATCATACATTCCCATAGGCCTTCTACTTAATTCGCCTTCGACCTGAAGAGCGGGAAATTTATTGGAAACTACGCGCACCTGCCAACCCGGAGTATTGGGAGAAGTCTCCGGCTCCCGAATCGAATCAATTTCCGGAGGAGTCATCGCTTCACTGCCATAACAAAAAGGGCACGTTCCCCCTTTCGGGATATATTGCTCGTATTTAAAATCCTTGGGGGCGCATGAATGTTCCCTGTCAACAATTACCCATCTGCCCACTACGGGGTCTCTGCGTAATTCAGCCATCTTAAATCTCTACTCCTCTTAAAAAAGCTGCGGAATTTTCCGGCGGAAAGGGGCAAATATAAAAACCCGTGCCCCATTCAAAACCGGCTACGCGCGTAAGCCGCGGCATAATTTCAATATGCCAATGATAGTCCTGATCGACTGTTTTCCAATAACCTGCCTTTTGCCGGCGGAAAGGGGCGGTATGAATAACATAATTATACGGCGGGTCATTTAACCCTTTTTTAAGCTTGGAAAGGACTATTTTCATTACCCTGCTCAAATACTTAAGGGATTCGGGGTCCTGGCAGGTAAAATCAGCGCAATGCTTCTTGGGCAATATCCACACCTCGAAAGGAAATCGCGCCGCAAACGGAGCAATCGCGACAAAACCATCCAAATCAAGCACAATCCGGTCTTTTTGCTCTATCTCCTGCCTTATCAAATCGCAAAAAATACACCTTTCATGATAATCAAAATATTCTTTGGCGCCGGACAATTCTTCTTTTACTCTTTTAGGATTTACCGGGGTAGCTATCAACTGGCTCCGTGAATGCTTAAGGGACCCGCCGCCGGCTCCCTCGCCATAATTCTTAAAAATCAAAACATATTTAAAACGCTTATCCTTCTCCAGATCAATAAGCCGGTCAGAATAGCATTTCAAAACCCTGGCTATCTGCTCCTCGCTTAAATCGCTCATATTGGCTATATGCTGGTCGGTCTCAACGATAATCTCGTGAGCGCCCACCCCGTTCATCAAGTCATAAAGGCCGTCTCCCCTTCGGTCAAGCTCGCCTTCTATTCTCAAAAACGGCGATATGCTCGGAACAACCCTTAATTCCCATCCGGGAGCATTCTTTTGAGTATTGGGTCTTCTTACGGCATAGATTTCCGAAGGGGTCTGGGATTCTGAACCGGAGCAAAAAGGGCAAGAGCCTTCTTTTACAGAAGCATCATCCTGTTTGCCGCCGAATTGATCAGGGCGCCTGGCCCTTTCGGTAGCAATAATTACCCACCGGCCTATAATCGGATCTTTTCTTAATTCTGGCATAGTGAATTATTTTAGCAGAAGATAACAAAAGTGCAACTATTTTTTGAATTCTGCTCTTTTTAAGAAACTACCGGTATCTGGATAAGGTATAAAAATAGACAAAAAAAGCCGGGATGATAAAAACCGCCAAACCTCCAAAAAAACGCAGCCGCGCATAATTCCAATATTCTCCTGCCGGAATGATACGGTCATTGCCTTTCCAGGCATTCCATTTAAAGGGAAAATTAAACAAGACAAAAATCAGCAAAATAGCGCAGATAAGGGTAAAATAAATATTCCAAAAATACGCAAAATCAGGCTGAACCGGGCTAAAGATCGTGCTCATTTTGATTGCTTCCCTGGGAATGAAAAGGCTTGGATTAAGGCTTCCCAATACCCCCTTGCTGAATAACTGTTGATCTACATTCATCCGGAAATAGCTGGAATTGTAACCCACAAACGCAAACATCATTATAAATTCCAAAAACAAGAAACACTTGATCCTTTTATTCATAAACAGATTGATCGTCAGGAATGGCGTTAATATGACCAGCCACTGCGGATGCCAGAGAATCAGTATAAATAGGGCGCATAAAACAGCAAGGCAGATATAACAGGCAACCTGATAAAAGTCTTCTTTGCTTTCCGGAACACTAAGATAATAGCATATTCCGCAAATTACAAACCAGACAAATGGGAATAAGTGGATGCCCACCGCCGGGAACACTCCTAAATAAGCCTGAAACAAACGAGGCGCAGCTCCCGCAAACCCAACCACCTTGGAAACAAAATCCAGAGAATTACCGTAGAATAAAGTCTCGGCCCCTACAGGAACTAAAGCCAGGAACAGGTATATAAACAACCTAAGCGGCCTTTTTTCCACAAGCAGCAGCAAAGGGACAAAAATAAATAAGGGAAAATATTTAAAAGTAAATGAAATACTGAAAAAGAATATGAAGAGCCCGGTTTTCTTCTGCAGGAAATAATAAAACCCGATAAGGGTAAAGAAAACCGTAAAGATATCGATTTGCCCGAATATGAACTGCCCGAAAAAAAGAATAGGCGATGACAACCACAACATTGTCATCAACCTTGAATTTTCTCCGTTTAACCCTATAACTCTCCCAATTTTATACATCCACAGGCCTGAAGCGGCCAAAAACAGCGTAGGCAAAAGTTTATACCAGAATATCAAATAGCCGGCGTCCACAGCGGAAGTGCCAATTACCCCCAGCAGCCTTAACGGCAAATTCCAAACGGCGAATAAGATATACGACGACGGCAGATAGTTATTCACGAAATCCTTGCTGTTAGCCCCGTAAAAATCTTTTACGTGGCCGCCAAGATACGTAAACGAACTTCCCGCCGGAGAAAGTATGTCCGCGTGATTAAATACAAAATAACAAAAAATCAGGGTAAGAAAATAAAAAAAGATGTCCCAGCGGCTCGGCTGTTTTCGCTCCATAATATCCCCTTTTGATTATTTTAACCGAATTTTTCACCCGGCCGGACTTTGTGCCCGGCAATAAAATCCAATGCCGGCATCCGCCGCCGGCCTTCAGGTTGCAAATCTTTTATTACCAGGCAACCGTCGCCTGCCTTAACTGCCAACCCTTCTTTAGTTACATTCAAAATTTCACCGGGCCGCACACCTAAAAATCCAGCAGGAACCACACCAATTTCCAGCTTATAAATCTTCAATAACTTATCCTTATACCGCGTAAAAGCGGCCGGCCAAGGCAAGCATCCCCTTACCTTGTCATATATTTTATGCGCTGGAAGGCTCCAATCAATGCAACCGTCTTCCTTTCTTAACTTAGGCGCCATCACCGCCTGCTTTTCATCCTGAAAGGTTAACTTAAAAGTCCTATTTTTAATCTCGCTAAGCGCATCCAGCAATAATCCCGCTCCAATTTTTCTCAATCTATCCTCTAAAATCACCGAATCATCGTCTTCCGAGATAGGTATTTCCTTTTGCATTAACATAGGACCGGAATCCATTTTCCGGGTTACCTGAATTATGGTTATTCCGGTGGACTTTTCACCGTTGATAACCGCCCAATTTATGGGCGCGGCCCCTCTATACCTGGGCAAAAGAGAAGCATGAATATTTATTGGGAATATTTTCGCCAAATCCAGGACTTCCTGCGAAAGAATCTGGCCGTAAGCAACGATAACAAAAATATCCGCGGATAAACCCTTCAAATATTTTATCGAGTCTCCGGAATTTGCATTCTCCGGCTGAAAAACTTTTAAGCCCGCCTTATTTGCCAGGGCTTTAACATCAGTCTGGCCTAAGTGCAGATGCCGGCCTTTCTTTTTGTCGGGCTGGGTCACGACAGCGCAAATCTCATAGGGGTTTTTTATTAAAGCCTCTAGCGAAGGAACAGCGAAATGAGAACTACCAAAGAATATTATCTTCATAGAAAAGTAGTTAGTAGATAGTAGTTAGTATTTAGGGAGAACCAAGAATTACGGTTATTAACCCGTTTAACATTTTCCCAACTTCTGAAATTAGATTACTCAAAGTGTCTAATTTTGCCTTAAACCCTAGGTCTTTAACCAGAATTAAATAATATTTAAGTTCACTTAAAGATCCTTGAGATATGTTATAAAAATTAATTTTATCTCTTGTGCCTCTCCTCTTAAACCCTTCAGCTATATTAGCAGGAACAGATACCGCTGCCCTTCGCATTTGAGAGACTAAACCAAACTTCTCTTCCGCTGGAAAATCTTTAGTTAGCCGGTAAACTTCCAAAACCAATTCATGGCTCTTTTTCCAAACATTCAAATCTTCAAAGTCCCGTATTTTTTCCATCTTTTCTTTCCCTATCTACTACCTACCATCTACTACCTACTCTCTATATAAGAGACTATAACGGATCCACGTCTACGGTCACTATTATACCTGAATGCCGGAAATCTTTTAAATTATTTTTCAGGAAAGCTCCGGCCTCAAGAACTTTGCCCGCGCGCAACAATACCTGCCAATAATAGTTGCCCCGCAGCTTAGGAGGATTATACGGGTTAACCGAAACAATCTCAACGCTCTTGCTCCGGCCGGCTTCTTCAAGCTTGCTAAATAACAAAGTGGCTGCGCTTTTGACCTTCTCTTCGGACTTACCGCGCAATTTCACGATAATCATATGTTTATATGGAGGAAAATCCAACTGCCTTCTTTGCTTCAATTCTTCTTCGTAAAATAAATTAACATCTTTCTTTAGCAGCGCCTGAAAGCAATGGTGCGCAGGCGAAGCTGTCTGAATAAAGAATTTCTTCCCGGTAAGCCTGATTAACCCGGACAGCAAAGCGAAAACCTTTTCCGTGGCCCGGAAGTCAACCCGATTCAAAGAGTTATCTATTCCCAAAACTCCGATAAGGTCAAAATCCAGCCTCGCCTGTTTAATAACAGCGCTGGTAGCTATGAATATATCCGCATTTTCCAAATTTGTATTTGCATCATCGATTATCTTAAGGCGCGCCTGGGGGAATATCCTGGCAAGCTCGCTCTCTATCTTTTCCGTCCCGCCCCCCGAGAATTTAATATATCCGGAATTGCATTCCGGGCATATCTTTGGAGCTTCGATTTTATAATTACAATAATGGCAGCCAAGAAGGTTATCTTTAAAATGATACACCAAATTTATGTTGCAGCGCGGGCACTTAAGTATCTTGCCGCAAGTCTGGCAGGCGCAGGATGTGGCAAAACCTTTGCGGTTGAGAAACAACAGCGCCTTCCCTTTATTGTTCAAGACAGTATAAACAGCTTCCTCCAATAATCTGGACAAAACCGCTTTTTTATTTCTATCCTGAAAGGGCAGGCGGCGGGTATCGATAATTTTTATTTCGGGAAAATCTTTTTTTCGGGGGAGGACTAAGCAACCGGTATTCTTTTTCGCGCATAAATAAAAACTCTCCAGGGAAGGCGAACCGCTTCCTAAAATAATACCGGCCCGACTTGATTTAGCCCGCAATAAAGCGACCTTGCGCGCGTGGTAATGGGGGACCTGGTCCTGTTTATACACAAAATCGTCTTCTTCATCGATAATCACTAAACCCAAATCATCCACCGGAGCAAAAATCGCTGAGCGGGTGCCCAGAACAAGCTTTGCCCTGGATGAGCTTAGCTTTAACCACTCTTCCATCTCTTTAGGCTGCTTACGGAATAAAACTTGCGCTTCAACTCCCAGGCGCTCCCTAAGGAAACCCGCAGCTTTGCCTACTTCCAGAATATCAGGCAATAAAACTATTACGGATAATTTTTTTTCTAAAACTTCTTTGATTCTAGAGGCATAGATATCCCAACGCGCCACTCCATCCAAATCATGGATTAAAAAAGGAGGCAACCCTATTCTCCCTGCGGCAGGCTCATAAAGATTGTAACCGTCCCCCTTTTTATCTGCTATTCTTCCTCTTCGTAAATCCTCGGGGATTGCCGTTTCAATCGCCTCCCCCCAGGAACAATAATAATACTCGGCAATCTCCCGGGTGAGATTCAGCATATTTTTGGACAATATAGGAGAGCTATCGATTAACTCCAGAACTGGTTTTAAATTCTTTACTTCGCTTTTTCTGGATAAATACACTACGTAGCCGGTTACTCGCCTTGGCCCAAAACTTACCCAAACTCTTTGCCCAACCGCAATTCTTGAAACCAGGCTATCCGGGACAATATAATCGAGTGGCCCGCTAACCGGCAGGCCAATCGCGACTTTAGCGTATAACATCGGAAATTTCCCTACAGCTGAACGGCCTTTTAATCTGCCGCATTGCGTTTCTGGCTCTTTCAAGTTTTTCCGGATG
>JAQUOO010000040.1 GCA_028717055.1 Candidatus Omnitrophota bacterium
AAGTGTGGAACTGGATAAGATCAGCGCGCCTAAAAAAGTATCTTCTTATTTTGGAGAGAATACCTTTAGTATAGAAACTATGCAGAAGCATCTTTCCAAGGAGACATTTGAGGCCTTTAAAACCTGGATGGCTGAAGGTAAAACTATCAGCATGGAACAAGCTAATGAGATTGCCAACGCCATGAAAGAATGGGCAATTGCCAAAGGCGCGACTTATTATACTCATTGGTTCCAGCCGATGACAGGCTTAACCGCCGAAAAACATGACAGTTTTATCTCTATTGCCGCCCCCGGCAAGGTAATTGAGAAGTTCTCCGGAAATAAATTAATTCAAGGCGAACCCGATGCTTCAAGCTTTCCTTCCGGCGGCATTCGCGCAACATTTGAAGCCCGCGGCTACACTGCCTGGGATCCTTCCAGTCCAGCATTTATCATCGAAAGCACGCTCGGTAAAACTCTTTGCATCCCGACCATCTTTATCTCTTATCACGGCGAAGCCCTGGATAAGAAACTGCCGCTTTTACGCTCCGATGAAGCATTAAATAAAGCAGCTTTGGGATTATTAAAGCTTTTTGGGCACAAAGATGTTAAGAAAGTATTTTCTACTTGCGGGCCTGAACAGGAATATTTCCTGATCGATAAGAATTATTACAATCTTCGCCAGGATTTGGTTATGACCGGCAGGACCCTTGTAGGCGCTCCTTCGCCGAAGGGCCAACAACTGGAAGATCAGTATTTTGGGACGATCAAAGAACGAGTGATTAATTTTATGTTTGAGGTTGCCGAGGAAGCGTATAAATTAGGCATCCCGGTAATGACCCGTCACAATGAAGTTGCTCCGCATCAGTATGAATTCGCGCCTATATTCGAAGAGTCGAATATCGCCGCTGACCACAATCAGCTTTTGATGGAATTAATGAAGAAAATCGCTTTAAGGCACGGCATGGTTTGCCTTTTGCATGAGAAACCGTTTGCCGGGATAAATGGAAGCGGTAAGCATTTAAATTGGTCGCTGGCTGATGATAGAGGGGATAATTTGCTTAACCCGGGACAAACTCCGGAAGATAATTTGCAATTTTTAGCGGTTTTGGCCGCGGTTTTGCGCGCGGTATATTTACATTCCGATCTTTTACGCGCCTCTGTTGCTATGGCCGGCAATGAGCACCGTTTAGGAGCTAATGAGGCTCCTCCGGCGATCATCAGCGTATTCTTAGGGGCTCAACTGACTGAAATCCTGAACATGATTGAGAAAGGCGTTAAATCCAAGGTTTCTAAGAGCGATATTATTGACTTGGGCCTTGGCCGCTTGCCTAAATTTAACAAAGATACAACCGATAGAAACCGCACTTCGCCTTTTGCCTTTACCGGAGCCAAATTTGAGTTTCGCGCCGTAGGTTCTTCACAGAATATTTCAACTCCTATCGCGATAATTAACACGATAATAGCCGAAAGCCTTGACTATGTAGCCGAAAAGATCAAGAAAACATCGGCTGGAAAAGATTTTAATACCGCGGTGCTTAAGGTTATCGCGGAGATTGTCAAAGAAACAAAAGATATTCGTTTTGAAGGCAACAATTACGCCGAAGAATGGGTAAAGGAAGCTAAAAAACGTTCTTTACCTAACGTAGCTGCGACTTATGAAGCGCTGGAAGCCTTAACCAAAGAAAAGAATATCTCGCTGTTTGAGAAATACAAGGTTTTCTCAAAAGAAGAGCTTATCGCCAGATATCACATCTGGATTCATATGTATAACCTTACTCTTGAGATCGAAGCCAATACCTTAAAAGAAATGGTTAATGCTTCGGTTGTTCCGGCAGGATACAAATATGAGAAGCTTTTGGCCGGCACATTGCATGAGTTGGTTAATCTTAAGAAAACAGCCGGATTGTCCCTGGATGCCGCGGCTCTTAAGGATAAAAAAGAACATCTCTCCGAGATAGTTTCAAAAATATTTTATGTTAGGCGTAATACTCTGGAAATGGATAAGTTGCTGGATAAAGCGCATAAGGCAGGCGGTGAAAAATGCGCTGAAATTTATTTTAAAGAACTAAAGCCCTTGATGGATCATATCAGAAAGCACGTTGATCAACTTGAATGCGTAGTTTCCGACGATGCTTGGGATTTGCCCAAGTATAGGGAGATGTTGTTTATAAAATAAAGACATAGGGTAGTGGGGTCAGGGCCTATCTGGGCCTTGGCCCTATTTAATGTTAAGCCATGCTTAAAAAACGGGCAATAGTTGTTGGAATTACGGCAATCTTTATTTTAAGCATTAATTTCTTTGGTTTTGCCGAAGAGGGCAAAGATGTCCGGCGCAGCATTATCATCAGCGCCAAAGCCGGGAAAGAGTTTATGATAACCTTGGAATCGAATATGACCACAGGTTATCAATGGCAATTGGCAGAGGATGTTGACGGAAAATTCGTTGTTTTAAAAGGCTCAAGGTATATCGTTAAAGAAACAGGGCTGGTTGGCTCTGGAGGCAAAGAGGAGTGGGTATTCAAAGCGCTTAGGCCGGGGACAACAGAGATTTATTTTAAATACGTGCGGTCTTGGGAAAATAATGTTCCTCCAGCCGATAAAAAAAGTTTCGTAGTCAAGATAGAAAAAGAGTAATCAGGCCGTAAAAGAAATTAATCGCAAGCACAATGTAGTGCTTGAGTCTTAGCGGCAGCCAAAAGAACAAAGACGTTCACGAAAGCTTTATTTAGTTAAGCTTTTAGGTGAACGTATTTTTTTTAAGCATGGTAACTATATTAATTTCCGATGACGAGACAAAAATCAAAGAAGCGCTAAAGGAGGTGTTAGCGAAAGAGGGGTATGCCTTTCCCGACTCCGCTTATAGCGACGATGTCATAAGGGTAGTGAAAAAAGATTGCATAAGGGATTTAGCCTTTATTAAAGATAAAGTTATCACTTTTGAAAATTCCTTGTTTAATGAGAAAAAGGGTGTATTATATAAATCCGTTGTTGAGTCGATTGAGAAACCTTTGATTGAACAGACTCTGGAGCGCACAGAAGGCAATCAGCTTAAAGCCGCACGAATCCTCGGGCTAAACCGCAACACCCTTCGCGCAAAAATCAAAAAATTAGAGATCAATTTGGAACAATATAAATGATAATGACCAATATCCAAGCTCCAATGTCGATTGAAATCCCAATGATTAAATATTCCAATTGGAATTTGGGATTTGAGTTATTCATTCGTCATTGGGATTTGGTAATTGGGTAATTCTAAATTAAATATGGATAATAGGCAAAAACTAGAAAAATTTGGTTTATACGACCCCCGCTTCGAACATGATTCCTGCGGAGTGGGCTTTATCTGCAATGTTAAAGGAGTAAAATCTCACGATATTGTGGTAAGCGGCTTAGAAATACTTAAGCGTCTGGCGCATCGGGGCGCAACAGGCTCCGATCCCAGGACAGGGGACGGGGCTGGTATTCTGATCCAGATGCCGCATGAATTTATCGCTAAAGTTGCTCAAGAAAACAATTTTAACCTGCCGCCAAAAGGAAAATATGGAGTTGGTTTGGTTTTCCTCCCCCGAATTGAATCCGAGCGCAAATTTTGTAAAGACGCGTTCGTCAAGATCATTAAGCAGGAAAAAGAAGAATTGGTTGGCTGGAGAAATGTGCCGGTGGATAACGCGGATATTGGCGAAAGCGCCCGGGAAACCGAGCCGGTAGTTGAACAGGTTTTTATAGGGTCTAAATTGGAAGGTTTGGACCTGGAGAGAAAACTTTATTTAATCCGCAAACAGATTGAAAACATAATTCGCTCTTCGAACTTAAAACAAAAATCATTTTTTTATATTACAAACCTGTCTAGCCGCACTCTTTCCTATAAGGGCCTGCTTATGCCTGAACAGGTGGAAAGATTCTTTCCGGACTTGCTGGATAAAGATATGCAAAGCTGCCTGGCGTTGATACATTCGCGCTACTCTACAAACACTTTTCCGACCTGGGACTTGTCCCAGCCATTCAGGTTCCTGGCGCATAATGGCGAGATTAATACTTTGCGCGGCAACATTAATTGGATGAGTGCCAGAGAAGGTTTACTTAAGAGCAAAGCCCTTAAGAGTCTAAAGAAAATATTTCCTATAATTGTTCCCGGAGGAAGCGATTCAGCTACCATTGATAATGTTTTTGAATTGCTCTATTTATCCGGCAGGTCGCTTCCACACGCAATGATGATGCTTATCCCGGGAGCCTGGGAAGAAAATCATCTGCTTGACGATAAGGTTCGGGATTTTTACCGTTTCCATACCTGTTTTATGGAACCCTGGGATGGCCCGGCAGCTATGGCTTTTACCGATGGCGTAAAAATCGGAGCCCTTTTAGACAGGAATGGTTTAAGGCCGGCGCGCTACCTGATTACTAAAAATGATTTGGTTGTTATGGCTTCGGAAGTCGGAGTTTTGGATGTTAAACCTGAAGATGTTGCTTATTCCGGACGGCTTGAACCCGGCAAGATATTTTTTATCGATACTGAAGCCGGCAGGATAATTGACGATGCTCAAATCAAGCAGGAAGTATCCCGGGAAAAACCCCACAATCAGTGGTTAAAAGAAAATATTTTAGACTTGGATAAACTGCCTCAGGTAAAAGTAAAAGAAGATAAATCTGATACGCTCAAACTCTTAAATAATTTTGGCTATAGCCGCGAAGATCTTAAATTTATACTCAAGCCCATGGCTCAGGATTCTCAAGAGCCGGTTGGTTCAATGGGTAACGATACGCCGCTAGCGGTTTTATCCAATCAGCCGCAGCCAATCTTTAGTTACTTCAAACAACTTTTTGCCCAGGTAACCAATCCGGCAGTCGATCCTATCCGCGAAGAGCTGGTGATGAGCCTGCACACGTATTTGGGCCCGGAGAAAAATATTCTTGATGAAACGCCGGAGCATTGTCATAAATTATTCGTCAAAAATCCCATTCTGACCAATGGCGAATTAGAAGTAATCCGGAAGATAAAGAAGAATAGTTTCAAGACCAAAACCATATCTTTACTTTTTGAGGTCAATAAAAAATATTCTTTGCCAAAAGCAATCGCAAGGATCCGCAAGGAATCAGGCGAAGCTATTAAAGACGGGTATACCTTCATGATTTTATCTGATAAGGGGGTAGATAAGGACAATGCGGCTGTTCCCAGCCTTTTAGCTACGGCAGCAGTGCATCATTATTTAATCCGTAACGCTAAACGCACGCAAATCAGCTTAATTGTGGAAAGCGCTGAACCTCGGGAAGTGCACCATTTTGCGTTATTATTCGGGTATGGCGCTGATTGCATCAATCCTTATCTAGGATATAAGGCGGTAGAAAAGCTGGTAGATGACCAGGAAATAGCAATCGATAAGGAGAGCGCATTAAAACATTATATCAAGGCGATTAATAAGGGAATTTTAAAGATCCTCTCTAAAATGGGTATTTCTACTTTGCAAAGTTACCGGGGAGCGCAGATATTCGAAGCCTTAGGGCTGGATAAATCCGTAATTGACGAATATTTCACCGGGACAGTTTCCCGTATAGGCGGAGCGGATTTGGATGCCATAGCCAAAGAAACATTGATGCGCCACAGCCGCGCGTTTAATGAAACTGCCCAAAGCCCGGAACTTTTGATTTCCGGCGGCCTGTATCAGTGGAAACGTGACGGAGAATTTCACCTCTGGAACCCGGATAGCATAGCTGCGTTACAGGATGCGACGCGTAATAACGATGCCAAGCGTTATTATGAATTCACGCAATTGATTAATGACCAGTCTAAACAGCCGACCACTATAAGGAGCCTTTTTAGATTTAAGAAAACCAAGCCTATCCTGTTGGAGGAAGTTGAGTCGGTTGAGCAAATAGTCAAGCGGTTTGCCACGGGCGCTATGAGTTTTGGTTCGATTTCCCGCGCTACCCACGAAACAATTGCCATAGCCATGAATCGTTTAGGAGGCAGGTCCAATACCGGTGAAGGAGGAGAAGACCCGGCGCGTTTTGCCCCATTGCCAAATGGCGAGTCCAAAAGAAGCGCGATAAAACAAGTTGCTTCCGGAAGGTTCGGCGTAACTACGAATTATCTGATTAATGCCGATGAAATTCAGATTAAAATTGCCCAAGGGGCTAAGCCTGGAGAGGGCGGGCAATTACCCGGGCATAAAGTGAGCGTTACAATAGCCAAGACCCGTTATACTACACCCGGAGTTACTTTGATTTCTCCTCCTCCGCATCACGATATTTATTCCATTGAAGATTTAGCCCAGCTTATTTTTGATTTGAAGAATACAAACCCCGGAGCGCGGATCAGCGTAAAGTTAGTTTCGGAAATTGGCGTGGGGACAATTGCCGCGGGTGTTGCCAAGGGGCATGCGGATATGATTTTAGTTTCAGGCGGAGATGGAGGCACAGGAGCATCTCCTTTAAGTTCGATTAAGCATGCTGGGCTGCCCTGGGAGTTGGGAATTTCCGAAACTAATCAAACCCTTGTATTAAATAACTTACGTAGCCGCGTTCGGTTACAAGCTGATGGACAAATGCGCACAGGCAGGGATGTGGCGATCGCAGCGCTTCTAGGGGCGGAAGAATTTGGTTTCTGCACCGCAGTTTTAATTGTTTTAGGTTGCGTTATGCTCAGGCACTGTAATTTGAATAACTGTTCGGTGGGGATTGCCACGCAGGATGAAATCCTGGAGAAAAGATTCCAGGGAAGGCCCGAATATATCGAAAATTATTTCCGTTTTGTAGCCGGTGAATTACGCCAGATTATGAGCGAGTTGGGAATTAAAAAGATGGATGAGATGATCGGCCGAACTGACCTGCTCGAACTAAACTCTGAAATTTTACCCTGGAAAGCCAAAGCCGTGGATTTTTCCCGGATACTTTATAAGCCTGATGTCGGGGCAAATATTGCCCGGCATTGTGTAATTCAACAGGACCATGGTATCGATAAAATCCTGGATCGTAAATTGATGGAATTGGCCAAGCCGGCCTTGGAAAAAAGAGAAAATGTCAGGCACGAGCTTTCCATTAAGAATGTCAACCGGACTGCGGGCGCTATGTTAAGCGGGCAAATCTGTAAGACCTATGGCGAAGAAGGCCTGCCGGAAGATACGGTTTATTTTAAGTTTAAAGGCGTAGCCGGGCAAAGCTTTGGCGCCTGGCTGGCTAAAGGTGTCACTTTTGAACTGGAAGGCCTGAGCAATGATTATATAGGCAAGGGCATTTCCGGCGGTAAGATTATAGTTTATCCGGATAGAAAAACAAATTATAAATCCGAAGAAAATATTATTATCGGTAATACTACTTTTTACGGAGCGATTTCTGGAGAGGCTTATATTCGGGGAGTTGCCGGAGAAAGATTTTGTATCCGGAATTCCGGGCTTTTGAGCGTAGTTGAAGGAGTAGGGGATCATGCTTGCGAATATATGACCGGAGGAAGAATCGTGATATTGGGAAAAACCGGAAGAAATTTTGGCGCTGGTATGTCAGGGGGGATCGCTTATGTTTATGATAAAGAAGGGGCTTTTAAGAGTAAATGCAACATGAGTATGGTGGAATTGGATGTTCCTGGCCAGCAGGATGCCCAGACGATTAAAGGGTTGCTTGCTAATCATTATAGATATACCTTGAGCCCGTTAGCCAAGAAGATTTCCGATAATTTAAAACAGGAGCTCAAATATTTCGTGAAAGTCATGCCTTTGGAATATAAGCGAATCCTGGAGGAGAGGAAGTTGGCCAGGAAATCAGATTCAGGGGAAGATGCCGATGGGTGATATCAAGGGTTTTCTAAAAGTTAAGCGCAGGAAAAGCGATATCCGCCCGGTTTGCGAGCGGGTAAAGGATTTTTCGGATGTGGTCGTCTTGCCCGGGAAAGAGCATTCCGAAGAGCAGGCTTGCCGCTGCATGGATTGCGGTACGCCCTTTTGCCATTGGGGTTGCCCGGTAGGTAATTATATCCCGGAGTGGAATGACGCGGTATTTAATAAACATTGGGAAAAAGCGTTTAAGTTGCTCTCGGCGACGAATAATCTTCCTGAGATAACCGGAAGAATCTGCCCCGCGCTTTGCGAATACGCCTGTGTTTTAGGAATTAATGATGACCCGGTGACTATCCGCGATGATGAGCTGGCAATTATTGAGTATGCTTTTAAGCAGGGTTTTATTAAACCAAAGCCGCCTCTAAAACGCACCGGTAAAAAAATAGCCGTTATCGGCTCAGGCCCTGCCGGATTATCTTGCGCTGATCAATTGAATAAGGCTGGGCATAAAGTAACGGTTTTTGAGCGCGACGACAAAATCGGCGGTATTTTACGCTACGGTATTCCGGATTTTAAATTAGAAAAATCTCTTTTGGATAGAAGGATAAATCTGCTTAAGAAAGAAGGGATTGAGTTTAAGGTTTCGGTAAATATAGGCGTGGATTATTTTACCGCAAAGCTAAGGAAAGATTTCGACGCTTTGGTTTTAGCCTGCGGTTCGCGGATCCCCCGTGATTTGAGCATTGAAGGAAGAAATCTAGCCGGAGTTTATTTTGCTATGGATTATCTGATTCAATCGAACAAGCGCTTGTCCGGCCAGAAAATTCCTCAAGAACAACTAATTGATGCCAGAGGCAAAAAGGTCGTGGTTATCGGGGGAGGGGACACCGGAGCCGATTGCATGGGTGTTGCCCATAGGCAGGGAGCTGCTTGTGTCTCCCAGATAGAAATTATGCCCAAACCCCAAGAGTGCAGGACCAAAGATTTCCCTTGGCCCAAGTATCCGCTGATCTTAAAGACTTCTACAAGCCACGAAGAGGGAGGGGAGCGTGATTGGTCCATACTTACTAAGAAATTTATCGGTGAATCCGGAAAAATAAAGAAAATACTCTGCGCCAGAGTTGAATTCAAAAAAGACGCTAAAGGTTGTCCGGTTATGCAGGAGATTAAAGGCAGCGAGTTTGAAATTGAGGCAGATTTGGTTATTCTGGCTTTAGGTTTTCTTCATCCTGAGAAAAAAGGGTTGATTGAAGACTTGAACCTGAAATTAGACCCTAGGGGGAATGTTTTGGCCGGGCAGGATTTTATGACTTCAGCTAAAGGGGTCTTTTCCTGCGGGGATATGCGCCGGGGCCAATCCCTGATTGTCTGGGCGATCTCCGAAGGCAGGAAAGCCGCCTATTGCGTGGATAGGTTCCTGATGGGGAAAACCTTCTTACCTAATATATAATCCGCCCTAATATATAAGTCCTATTCTTCTTGACAGCTATTGGATTTTTGATAAAATATTACCCAATTCGCGGTAACCAACCTTGTTTCAAGGCTTTTTGAGCCTGTTTACCGGTAAAGGTAGGCCTGCCTGAAATAATTCTTTTATCCTAAACGATAACAGGGATTAACTAGAGGCATAATATAATAGGGAAGGATATGAATTACGACAATTTGGCGTTAGGTATCATTTTTACTCCTGTAATCGGTTCGCTCTGCCTGCCTTTAGCCGGTAGAGTGTCCAGCCGGCTGCGGAATATGCTTTCTTTTTTGTTTATTCTAACATCCTTTGTCCTTTCTTTGAAACTCATACCTCTGGTTTTAACCGGTAAAACAATCCTTATCTCAAAACCCTTTGCTTTGGGCCTTAATTTCACTCTTTTGGCGGATAATCTGGCTGTGTTTATGGCTTGCGTATCCAGTTTAATCAGCGCGATCATTGTTTTGTTTTCTTTCGGATATGTCAGCCACTATGACAACCAAAACGAGTATTATTGTATGGTTACGCTTTTCTTGGGCGCGATGATGGGGTTGATTTTCTCCGCCAACCTTATTCTTATGTATGTGTTTTGGGAGATTACCGCGATAACCAGTTGGCGTCTGATAGGTTTCTTTAGGGAAAAAGCATATGTATTAAAAGCGGATAAGGCGTTCTTGGTTACGGCTTTTGGCAGCTTGGTGATGCTAATCGGTTTTATCAGCATATTCCAGCAGGCCGGTTCGTTCGATTTGCCGCTGATTAAAGAAGCCTATAAATTGCAGGCAATATCCAACTTGACTGTCGGGCTGATTCTCGCCGGCATACTTTCTAAATCGGCAACTCTGCCTTTTCAGACCTGGCTTCCTGACGCCGGTGTCGCTCCCAGCCCGGTTACAGCGCTTCTGCACGCG
>JAQUOO010000041.1 GCA_028717055.1 Candidatus Omnitrophota bacterium
GAAAATGGCCGTAGGCGCGACCGAAGCAAATATGGCGCTGGCAGCAGCCGGTTGGAACACATTCACCAGCATATTGGGGAACCCGACAAAAAGAATAAAAATAAAAGTTGAATAGATGATCCCCAACTTCAAACCGGACATGGTTGAACGGTGGGCTTTTTCCGGATGCCCGGCGCCCATATGCCTTCCCACCAAACTGGTTACGCCAATCTCTATGCCGATGAGCGGAACAAAAGAAACAAAATCCCAGTTAAAAACTATGGTCGCGGCGGTTGCCGTTGCCGGGCCCAGAGAATGAAATATCATCACCATAGAATTAAAAGCGATAATATTCAAGAGCATCTCAAATCCGGTAGGAGAACCAAAGTATAAAAGTTTTCCGGCCAAATTCCGGTCAAAACGGAATGAATTTTCAATATTATATTCCCGGCGGTTATGCGCGCTAAAATAGGCAACCAGCAAAATAAGCAAACCCGCAAAACTTCCTAAAATAGCGGCGTAGGCCGCGCCCCGGATTCCCCAGGCAGGAAGACCCAGTTTGCCAAAAATAAAGATGTAACCCAAAACCACATTGACAAGCATGGCGGCAAACGAAGCAACCATAACGATGCGCGTGCGGCCGATCCCGGAAAAGAAACCGCTCAAGCTCATCCGCATAAGGCTGATAATCGAGCCGTAAAGCAGGATATTGAAATAAGCAATCTGCGGGCCAAGCTGTTCTTTTTGCACGCCGATAAAAGAAAACAGCCAATATGCTGCCGGCCGGGAAATCAGGATCAGCGGATACGCGCAACAGGAAAAAATTAACGCCTGCGTCAATACCAGGCTACAATCCCGTTTCCTCTTGGCGCCTAAGTGTTGAGCCACTAACGCGGTGGTAAAACCGGCCAAGCCGACAAAAAAGGACATCAGCATAAAAGAAGCCAGGCCTCCTGCCATAACCGCATTCATCAATTCAGGCTTCAAGCGCGCCAGGAAGAGCCGGTCGGTAAAAACCATCACCACATCGCAAGCATAGGAAATAACCATCGGCAGAGAAATAGCCAGAACTTCGGCTATCCCTCCTTCTTTTAAATGCAGTTTTATAGCGGACACTAACTACTCCTGTAATCTGGTTTAATGTTAGGCATAGGGGGTGCTTCTAATCTTTCAACTGCGACCCGGAAAGAAGCTCTCTGGCGCCATTCTTATCCTGAATATAGACTTCGGGAATAAATTCCACGGAATTAGGAATAAGATCGTCCATAACCTTTTTAATCCGCATCTGCTGGGTGGCATTCTGCAAATCAAAAATAGGATTTTGGCTTAGGTCGTTCAATAAAAGGATAACCGGATCGTGCGGAAAGATAAAATCCTTTAAAAGCTGTTTAATAAGCAGGTCTAAATAATCAGGCTTGTCTTTGAATACATTGACCGCGGTTTTAAAAGCAATCTTTCCCCAGTCGTAAGCCACGGTTTTATGCAGCAGAGCGTAGGCAGAAGAATATTTAACCATCCGGACTTGCCCGGGGGATAATTTAATTGCCGTATTCATAATGAGAGAGGTTAGCTCCGCGTGCTTAAAGGTTCTGATTTCTTTGTGGATGTCGATAGTCAAAAGATCAAAGATAAAAACTCCGCGCACGCCGCTTGTGGCGTTGATTGTGCTGCGCTTTAAGAAATCTTCTACCGCATCCCAAAGGATTTTTTCATCGTTACGGATAAAATTTAAGGCCAAAAGAATACAAGCCTGGCCTTCACGGACTGCCTGGTATTGGCGGACCTTATCTTCGTTATGCCCGACATAGGAAATTTCGTCAAAGAGCGGCATATGCCGGAAGAGGTTGGAATTTTGAAAGCCGAAGTCGATTAAATTCATAATACCCTGTGAATTATCTCTTCCATATCCAGACGCGTCCTGGCCCGGGAAGATTTTTCTCTTAAGGGGCGGGTGTTGCGGAAGCCTTTTGTATACCAAGAAAAGAATTTGCGGAATAAAACCACTCCGTTTCGCTCTCCATAAAAAGCTATAGAAGCGTCCAAATGCTCCAGCATTACCTTAACCACTTTTGGTTTTGCGGGTTTCGGGATGACTTTACCGGTTTTCAGGAATTCTTTTATTTCCTGGAATATCCACGGGTTGCCAAATGAACCGCGGGCAAGCACCAGGCCGTCGCAATGGGTTTCGTTAAGCATTTTTTGGGCCAGTTGCGCCGAGAAAACGTCGCCGCTGGCAATAACCGGGATACTTAAGGCTTGTTTTACTTTTTTGATTGCCGCATAATCTACGCTTCCGCCATATTCCTGCGCCCTGGTCCTGCCGTGGATGAATAACGCGCTTACTCCGGCATCCTGGGCGCAAAGCGCTACTTCTTTGGCGTTAACGCTATCTTTATCCCAACCCGAACGGATTTTTACGGTTACCGGAATTTGAGAACTCTTCACTACTAACTTAAGCAACTTATGCAGCTTCTTGGGGTCTTTGAGTAAAGCTGAGCCTTCGCCCCGGCGAATAACTTTTTTTGCCGGACAGGCGGCGTTAAAATCCAGTAAATCAAATTTATATTTTTTGAGCACATCCAGAGCCTTAAGAATAAATCTTTCTTCACACCCCAAAATTTGCACGCCTAAAGGCTTATCCTTAAGATGCGAACTAAGCATATCCTGCGTGCGCCGGCTTTTATGGCTGATAGAGCGGGCGTTAATCATCTCGACAAAAGCCAGTTCTGCGCCGAACTTGCGGTTAAGCATACGAAAAGGCAGGTCGCTGACGCCGGCCATCGGGGCGAGGATTAAATTTGATTTTAGATTAAGATCACCTATTCTTAACATATATAATATTTATTGCAAAAATCCCAATATCCAAGCCCCAATGACGAATGAAGTTCCAAATCCCAAGTTCCAATTCTGGATATTGGATCATTGGGATTTCATTCGGATTCGGGATTTGGATATTGATCTTTTTTCTAATCAAATAATATACTTGGGGTTTTTAATAAGAGGGTTATTCTTAATTTCATTGGCTATGTCCTGGGAAACGCCGGGCTTGCCTAATTTATAATACATATAATTCTTATAGCCTTCTACTCCGGGCTGGTCAAAGGCGTTGACATTCAGCAGTTCGCCTTCAAAGGCAGTGGCCATTTCAAAGAAAAATAAAAGCGCGCCCCAGTTATAGCCGGAAACTTCCGGCAGGATAATCGTGCAGTTCGGGCGGCTCTCCCTGACCAACGCCCATTCAGTGGCTTCTTCAGCCAGCGTAATCAAAGCGGAAAAAGTTTTTCCTGACAATAGGTCGCCTTTACCCGGAATTTTAATTTCGTTTTTAAACTTATCTACCCGGATAAAAGTTATAACTTTATTATTTTCGCCTTCCACATTGTTCTGTTGGACCGAATGCAGGTCGCCGGTGCCGCGGCAGGGAATCGGCGTCCTGCCGACGCAAACCACAGCGCCCTTATCCTGAACCCATGTTTCAACGCCGTCAGCCGAAACCTCGACTTTGCGGGCATATTTTTTGCCCAAGCTCTCGGCCAATAATTGCACATACCAGTCAGCGGTTGATTTTAAAGTTTCTGAAAAAGGCATCATTACGGCTAGAGATTTATTCTTTTTCTTATAAAGAATATAGTGCAACAGCGCATATATATAAGCGGGGTTTTGGCTGCAATCGTTAATACTGCACTGAACAGACATATCTTTGGCGCCGGCTAAAACATCTTTCAGGCTAACTCCCAAAATAGCCAGATGCAAAAGGCCCATATTCAATTCGGAGAATCTCCCGCCCACTCCTTTTAATAAAGGCAGGCTGCGAAAACTTAAAACGTCATTTTGCTGTTCCGCGGCAACTATTTTACGCAAGGACCCGCCCGCGGGATCGGTGATAGCGATAATCTGACGGCCGTATTTCTTGCCAATTGTTTTTTTAAGCCACTGCTGAACTACCATAAAGGCGGCTTTGGTTTCGGTAGTTTCTCCGGATTTGGAGATGACCACGACAAAGGTTTTTTTAGGATTAAGGTTTTTCAAAAGGACGCTTAGGGTGTCGGGGTCGAGGTTGTTTCCTTCGAAATAAATTCGCGGCCTTCCCTTCCTTGCCTGGGAAAACTCGTTGAAGTAAACCGGCGCAAGCGCGTCCTGCGCCGCTTTTAAGCCTAGATAAGAGCCGCCGATACCTAAAGAAATCACGTTGTCGAATTTTGCGGCGATTTCTTTGCCTAAATCCTGGATTTCTTTGATCGCTTTTCCATCCTGATAAGGCAAGGCAGCCCATTCCAAATTCAGTTTTATCCTGCTAGAGGAATTCGCCAAAATCTTCTTTAAGTGTTCATAAGCTTTAAGGGCGTCCCCGGAAAACTCAAAGATGTCTTTTTCTTCCACGCCGTGGGCGCTGCCGACATTTACGCTAAACATATTGTTAAAATCGAATTTGACGCCTTTCATAGTTGTCCCTTCTTAAATCGAGAAAATGTGACAGGCTATTTTTACGGTTACGCGCTTACCATCCTGCCAAGGCCAAAGCATAGCGAAGATGGATTCATTTTTTTCATTTTTAAAATAAAGGGCCTGTCCGGGCATAAGCCCCCCAAAATCATTTATTTTTTCCTGTAATCCTGCGGGCAGGTCGCTGGTGGATGTGGACACCGGCTCGCCGAAGAAATTTTTGAATCTGGCGATAAGCTTAGGCAGTTCTTCCGTAGTGATGACCGCCTCAAAATAATCGCTCCTGTCGGTGCGCAGGGTTTCAAAGTTTATATCGCTTAATCCATCCCGAATTTTACAAAATTCCATTTGCCCTTCCTCTCTGCTGAATTATATCAAATAACCGTTCAAATGACAATTTAATGATCCAAGATTTTAAGCTTGCGGAAACCCGCAGAATCCAGCGGCAAAAAGGTTTTATCCGTAACCACGCAGGTCAGGATAAAATCCGGATCCCCCAAGAGTTTAAGCGGCACCTTCAGGATAAAATAACTGCCCCGCAACAAAGCAGTGGTTCCTGCGGGCTCCAGCGTTTTTTTCAGGGCCAGCTCTTCGACTGTTACTCTGTCTTTTTTGGTGCGCACGCGGATGTTGGGCATTTTGCTGTAAGGAACTTCGTCGTTATACCCGAAGAAATAGAACCGGAAAAACAACCTGTCTTTTACTTCCGGAGGCTTTCTTACCCTTACCCACAAGCTGTCATCAACTACGGCGTAGCTAACCCGCTTATCGCTGTTGAACAACTCCGCGGTTTTCGTCACACCCGAATCCTGTCTCTTTAAGCTGATAACCGGATAATCCCCAAAAAGCTCATTGCCGCGCACAAAAGCCAGCAGGTAAAACGCGCTCACACAGGTCTGGCTGCGATAAGAAAGCATGGCTTTATATTTATTCTCTATCTCTTCTTTTGTCAGCTTAAAACTGAACCAGTTAATCAATCCGTCGGGAAAATCCTTTTCCGAAGGAGAAAGCTCTAAATCCGGATGGTAATGCCGGGGGGAAGGCCAGCCTGGAGTGTGCACAAAATATGCGTAGACCTTCGGTTCAGGAAGCTCTTTCTTCAAGTCCTGCAGGGCAATTTGCAGGAAACAATAATACGCCCAGTGGTCGCCGTTGACATCGGCCGGATGCGAAACGAAAATCTTATTGGGCCTATACCCAAGGAGCACTCTTTTTAGATCAGAGAGGATATTTTCGGACTTATAGGGCGCGCCGAAAGAAGGCGCTTCCTTATAGGGCACGTAAGACTGGCGCGTAAGAATATCTTTAAAGGGCGCGCTCTTCTCCCAGGAAGAAAAAAACATAGTGTCGGTGCCGTAATCAGGATACCCCAGAAAAATGAGGTCGCGCTCATCCACGCCCAGTATCTTCATCGCCTTTTTGGCTTCTTCTTCCCGAACCTTGCCCATAGCGATAAATTCGGAGTTGCGTAAAACCAGCCATTTTTTGTAGACAATGAAGGCGAATTCGTTATGGTCGCCGTTAGTCAGGTAGGCAATCTTGACTTGGGCCCCGGATTTAACCGCCCGCTGGATTACGCCGCCGCAGCCGATGTCTTCATCGTCAGGATGCGGCGCCAGAATCAAGACGCGGTCATTTTTACTAAACGGCTCGATGGAAGGGAATTCTCCCGCCGACGCTACGGCGGTAAATAATAAAACGGCAAACAAATAAACAGGAGCAAGAAAACTCTTTTTTCGCATCTACCCCTTCCTTATTTCTTCAAATATGCTTTGATAATCTTCTGCTCGGCAAGCGGCCTGTCGGAAGCGCCGGTGCGGACGTTTTCTATTTTTTGCACCGTATCGTAACCCGATATAACTTCGCCGAAAATAGTATGGCGCATATTTAGCCACGGGGTAGAGGCAGTGGTAATAAAAAACTGGCTGCCGTTAGTGCCGGGGCCGGCATTGGCCATGGCTAAAATCCCGGGTTTATCGAATTTTACGCTGGGAGTTACTTCGTCTGCAAAAGGTTTTCCCCAAACCGACTCTCCTCCCGCGCCTGTTCCGGTAGGGTCTCCGCCCTGAATCATAAAGCCTTTGATTACCCGATGGAAAATCAATCCGTTGTAATAGCCTTGTTCGGCCAGCCGGGTAAAATTTTCGCAGGCCTTGGGCGCTGTTTCAGGCATAAGTTTAATTTCTAGCGCTCCCTGACTGGTTTCAAGCACAACGATGTCACTATCCATACTATAGACTCCTTTGGTAAATAGATTGATAAAAAATAGCGCGACTATGATCGGTATAACCTTTTTTGCCATTTCCCCTCCCTAGCTGACGGCCTCCTGATTATCGGGCAAAGCCATAAAGAAATTATTCATCTTCTGTATTCTGATTATGCCTTGCGACAGGCTGCAATCAAGAAGGTGCCCGCCGGATTTTTTGTCGCGGCTGATGAAATGAAAATGATACCCGCTGAAATTGAGTTCTTTCATATAGCCCGGAAAATAAAATCCGACTAACGCGCCTTTGATACCGGAGAATTCCGCAACGCTTTGGGACTTGGCAACTTCGGAAAACGGCTTGTAGGGCTTATCTTGTTTTACGAAACTGTGGGTTTTAACAGCAACGAAATCACCTTCGACTTTAATAGCAAAAATAGAATTCTTGTCGGGTATAAGCAAATCCAGATATTCCAGCAATTGTTTGTAGGTTAAGGAATTATAGTGGACCGCCTCGGTAGAAGACCGGAAGAAATCAACCACCGCAAAGGGAACTTTCAGTTTGTTGGAGGCTCGGGAGATTTTACCGTCTGATTTCGCCTGATAGCAAACCCCTCCGACAAGAATCAATTCCCCGTCAATGCCGTTGAAAGTCCCGATCCCGAAATTGCCATGTTCTTTTAGCTGCCCGACACTAAGCCCGCCGTCGTAAGCGCCCGCCAGAAAAGCGCTACTAGTGGAATATTGATAGATTATCGACTTGTTTTGCTGGCTAAGATGGACGCAGCCGGATGAGAATACGACTGTCCAGGCTAGAAGTAAAGCGGTATATTTTTTAGGCATAGCGCATTCCTTATTTTAAGATTTTCAGGAGGTTTAAGCCTGTGCGCGGATCGATGTCTTTGGTAGCCTTTACTCCTTTAAGCTCGAAGACCATCGCCTCTACCACCAGAAAAACCCGGGATTTTCCGCGGACGCAGCCGGTAAGGGTTTTTTGTTTCTTGCCCATACTGCTATGGATGTGGATTTGCGGAGCTTTCTTATTGGTAAAGACCGTTCCAATCCCCATCACTTCCCAGCCGCCGCTAAAGTAAACCTGATTGGGCTCAGGGGGAATGACCGGTTTTCTGGGGCCGGTAACCAAATCCCCTTTTTTAAGCGCCCCGATAAAAACCAGAGCAGCGGTTTTAACCTTCTCTTTTTTTAGAAACTCTGAAAGCTTATCCAGAAGGATATCGTCATCCTCAAACTTCAACAAGAAAATCCTGCCTATACTTCCTTGAGTGTATTGCATAGCTTTATTATATCCAAATTTTCAGAAATCGCAATTTATTAAAAATAAATTATAGCAGGCGCAGTCACTAAAAGGCAGTTGGGAAAATGCAGGAGTTAATCGTTTGCGGAAAAACAATGGTAGATATAGACAGGACAACCAGAACAAAAAACCAGGCGAATTATTGAGCCAACGCAACCAATCCCCTTCATTTTTCTCTTTCTATTTACAATTCTTATTGAGCTTTACTTCTAATTTTTTAATCCTGGAATCCTGCTGTTTATTCTCTGCCTGCAGGATTTCATTTTGTTTTTTGAGTTCTTGGATTGCCTTAACGATTGGAGGAAGAAGGCCGATGTAGTTGATAGCGAGAGTTCCGCCAGGCGTAAGAGTTGTTGCGGCAGAATTTGAGACAAGTTCAGGGAATATTGACTGCACTTGTTGCGCAATGAAACCTAATTGCGTGCCGCCGCCCGGATTATCAAGACGTGTATAACTTACAGGTTTCAACTTATTAATCGCAACAAGCCCCTTCGAATCAGGGATAGTCTGAATGTTTTTTTTGAGACGCTGATCAGATGACCCATACCATGACCCGCTAATATATGTAGCAGTAGCATTAACATATCCGATATAAACGCTTTGACTTGCGCCTGCATCAAGATGAAGATTACCATTGCTTGAATGTATCACAGCTCTACCAGATATAGGAGAATAGGTACCACCACTCGTAGGCACGACTCCAGCACCAATCACTAGGGATCCATCCCATGTTGCATTTGGCCCAAATTTAGCAAACGAACTATCGCCAGCACTTATATGTAATTTTGCCTCCGGCGCAGTCGTCCCGATGCCGACGTTGCCGGTATTCATTAAAGTCATCGCATTAGTACCCGCATATCCTATATCCATATAAGCACAGTTCGTATCATCTCTCGTTTTAAACTGCCACGCCCCCCCGCTATGGCTTGGCGGTTCGAGACTAAGGCGAAGCTTTTGCGTATTATCTTTCGCGCCATCATTGCTTCCTATATGCAACTGGGCTTCAGGCGCATTAGTCCCAATCCCCACATTGCCGGTGCTTGTAATCCTTGCCTTTTCACCACTACCCGTACCCATATAGTAAAACACTAACCCGCCATCGCTGCCTACGTCCTGATGCCAAACGTGCGTAGCATCATAACCTATCCCTAAAGTTGCTACGACCCCGTCAGGCCGTCTACCGAAGAAAGAAGTAGCAGCATACGGCTCAGTGAAGGCATTTGACCCGTGAACTGACAATCTGGATGCCGGGCTTATGGTGCCGATGCCGACGTTGCCGGAGTTATCTATAACCATATTAGGACTTGCAATGCTTGCCCCTCCGGTTAATGCAAGGCTGCCGTCAGTCCTTATGCCGATTCCGGCATAATCAGCAGTGCCGCTGTAGCTGGTTGCAAAAAATAGAGCAGCTTGTGAATTATCCCCCGCAGTAAGATACTCTAGGGCCATTCCGCTGGAAGAGGCGATATGCAGATTCGCCCCCGGATTCACTATCCCTATCCCTACGTTGCCTTCAACTACCAGGTCAGCGTCAAAGTCAACCTCTCCGGAGCCGCTCTCGGTATCCTGCCAGGTGTAGTTAGCTCCATCGATGTATTCATCCCCTATGGCTATACGCTTGGCTCGCAGCTCACGGTAGACTCCATAGGGAGAAGGATAGTAGGTGGTGATGGTTAGGGTGTCTTCGGCAAAGAGCAGGCTGCTAGAGTTATTGTTGTTTGAGGGAAAGACTAAAGAAAAGGCTAAAAAGAAGCTTAAAAAGAAGAAAAGGAGTTTCGTAGAGAGAGAGAGAGAGAGAGAGAGAGAGAGAGAGAGAATACCTTAATATATTAGGCACGGAAGCACCTCCTTGTGGTTTAAACCAATCATTCTTTCAGAAGTTTATCATTATGAGATGGTGAATGCAAGGGAAATTTAGCCGAACTCTTTCCTTTGATTTTAGATTGTTTTACTGTAAAATAATCTTTATGAAAGACATTGATTTGGGATTTGAAGAAGCGAAGAAAA
>JAQUOO010000042.1 GCA_028717055.1 Candidatus Omnitrophota bacterium
CTGTTCGACAGGCAGGAATTTTGTCATTTGTCATTGAACTATTATATATTCGTTCCTCAATTATCTCAAGAACTATCAGCCTGCCAGCATAAACTTTTCACAATCCGGGAAACGCTGCGCCAATTTCTCTTTTAAAGGCAGATTCTGCCTCTCTTGCAGCCGCGCGTCCAGATTAAGCAATTTTACCGCTTCCTCGCGGGCTCTTTTCAATAATTGCATCTGGGCTAAAGGATTAGCTATCTTTAACTCGCTTAAACCATGCTGAGCCCGGCCAAAGAACTCTCCCGGCCCCCTAATCCTTAAGTCTTCCTCCGCAATCTTAAACCCGTCATTATACTTAATCATCGCGGATAGGCGGCCGCTGGATTGAGCTGTCGGGCCATCCGAAACCAGTAAACAAGCAGATTCATTGCTGCCTCTGCCCACCCTGCCCCGCAATTGATGCAGTTGGCTAAGTCCAAAGCGTTCGGCATGTTCAATAATCATACAAGTAGCATTGGGAATGTCAATGCCTACTTCTAAGACTGTAGTAGAAATCAACACATCAATCTTTCCGGTTTTAAACTCCAGCATAACCCTATCCTGTTCCTCCTGCTTAAGCTTGCCATGAATAAGCCCGAGTTTGAAATCCTTAAATTCTCCGGACTTAAGCTCCGCGAACATTTTTTTGGCTCCGTCAATGTCCAAAGCATAAGATTCTTCAATAACAGGATAAATAATATAAGCCTGCCGGCCTAATTTTAATTCCTGCTTGGCCAAGCTATAGGCCTCTGCCCTCCTTGACTGTTCAAACAAAAGAGTTTTTACCGGGAGCCTGCCAGGAGGAAGTTCATTGATTATGGAAATATCCAAATCTCCGTAAAGCGTTATGGCCAAAGTCCGGGGTATGGGAGTCGCGGTCATAATCAAAACATCCGGGTTTGCCCCTTTAGCCGGTAGAAGCAGACGCTGGGCAACCCCGAATTTATGCTGCTCATCGATAACCACAAACCCAAGATTCTTAAACTGCAAACTACCTTCTAACAGCGAGTGCGTGCCAATAATCAAATCTATCTTCCCCTCTTTTATCTCCTGATAAATCTTCGCCTTTTCTTTCCTACCTAAACTGCTGGTAAGCAATTCTATGCTCAATGATTTTCCGGTTTTGACTTTGGATTGCTGACTTTTAATTTTTTCATAATGCTGGCGGGCCAATATTTCCGTAGGAGCCATAAACGCAACCTGATACCCTCCCTGAACCGCCATCAAGCTTGCGGCGGCGGCAACTACGGTTTTGCCCGAACCCACGTCTCCCTGCAGAAGCCTTTGCATCGGTTGCGGCCCGGCCATATCCATCTTAATCTCTTCCAGGGCTTTGCTTTGGGCCTGGGTAAGCTCAAAAGGCAAACCGGATATAAAAGCCGGGGCCAGTTCTCCGTCAACCTTATGCATTATCCCCTGTTTATCTTTCCTCTTTAATTTACGCAAAACAATAGGCAGCTGGAACAAAAAGAATTCTTCAAAACTAAGGCGCTTATGGGCTTCTTTTTGCAAATCAGGGCTTTCCGGAAAATGTATATTGAGCAAGGCTTTGGCTAAATTCAACAGATTGTTCCTCTGCCTTATATCGTAAGGCAGGCATTCTTTGATTTTGGGCAAATATTCATCCAAGGCATTCTTAATCAGGCGGCGTAAGGTTCTCTGCGAAAAGGACCCGGGTAAGGAATAGACCGGAACCAGGCGCCCGCAAGAAATCCGGGCATCGGTTTCATCAGCGATAATTTCAAACTCCGGATTGCTCATTTGCAGGCGGTTGCCGTAAAGTTCGACCTTACCGTATAATATAACTTCGGTTTGCACCTTAAGGTAACTTTTTAGATACGGCTGGTTAAACCAAACGCAGGATATCCTGCCTGTTTTGTCCTCTACGTTGACTTCGGCGATATTAAACCCGCGCCTTTGCCAGGAATTATGCTGGTCAAAAGCCAGAACCTTTGCCCTGATTGTCTGGATTTCGCCAAGCTTTAACCTGGAAATCGAAATAAGGTTAGCGCGATCTTCATAGCGGCGAGGGAAATAATAAAGCAAATCGCCGACTGTGTTTAGACCGGCGCCGGCGAAAACCTCGGCCCTCTTCGGACCGATGCCTTTTAAATAGCGGATAGGCGCATGCTCTGGATTATTCATATTTAGGAAATATTATAGTATATAAATATAAATGTCAAAGGACAAAGCTCAAAAATTCAAAAGCAATCTCCTTAGATTAAATCCCAAAATCCAAGCTTTCAATGACGAATGAAGTTCCAAATTCCAAGTCCCAGTTTTGGACATTTAACCATTGGGGTTTCATTCGACATTGGGATTTGGTGATTGGCCATTTTTTAAGCTTTGCCTGCCTGTCGGCAGACAGGAATCTTGTCATTTTAATTTAATGGACGGCTTGGAATCTAACGAAAACAAGAAAACCCCGGAACACCGGGGCTTTTTTGTTTACACCTAAACAGCTTATTCTTTTTTCAGATGCGCTATATTTTTCTGTAAAACAGAAAAATCCGCTTCGCTGGCAAGAACTAACAAGATATCCCCGCCTTCGATAATTGTAGACCCGGATGGAATGACGAATTTGTCGTTTCGGGAAACAAGCATAATGAGGCATTTTTCAGGAACGTTCAAATCGCGAATCATCTTGCCGGCAGCTTCCGAATTATAAGGAACCATCATATCCGTCAACTCCGCATCAATACCTTCTGTCTTTTCGAATTCGATAGGATAACTCGTTTTATTGACCCAGGGGGCGTCCGATTTTAACATCCTGGAGATAACCGGAATAGACGTCCCCTGAATGATAACCGAGGAGATGACGATAAAGAAAACAATATTGAAAATGGTATCCGCCTGCGGAATACCCGCCATAAAAGGAAAAGTTGCCAGGATAATCGGGACAGACCCTCTAAGGCCTACCCAGGCAACCATGGTTTTCTTGCGCAAATTTATTTTAAACGGCAATAAACACAAAAACACGCTGATAGGCCGGGCAACTATCATAAGAATAAGCGTGAGCAGTAATCCGGCCCCGATTAACGGAACAATATGCGAAGGGAAAACTAGCAGGCCCAACGTCACAAACATCGCGATTTGCATAAGCCAGGCCAGGCCATCATGGAACCTTACGATCATTTTCTTATTGGGAAACTCCGCCTGCCCCAGCATCAAACCCGCAAGATACACCGCAAGTATCCCATTTCCTTTCAGGAAAACGGCAATTACATAAGTCAAAAGAACCAGCGAAATCATAATGACCGGATAGAGCCCTTCGTAATACAATTTCAGGCGATTAATGAAAAAAGCGATGAATCTGGCCATAAGGTAACCTATAAGCGCTCCCATACCCATATCCAGAAAGAACCTGGGAATCAAAGCGGAGACACTCATATTTTTTACAGTCAAAACACTGATAAAGCCGACAGTCAAGAATACCGCCATCGGATCATTGCTGCCGGATTCAAATTCGAGCAAAGGCTTCAAGGGTTGTTTTAAGCTTATTCGTTTAGACCTTAAGATGCTAAATACCGCGGCGGCATCAGTTGAAGAAACTATCGAGCCCAGAAGCATGCCTTCCAGAAAAGAAAATTTTAAGATATAAACGGCGAAAAAACCCGTGATGATTGCGGTAATCAAAACCCCCAATGTCGAAAGAATGATCCCCGGCCAAACAACCGGCTTGGTATCTTTCCAATTGGTATCCAGGCCTCCGGAAAAGATAATGAAAACAAGGGCCACAAGGCCAATGGATTTGGCCAGCTGCGCGTTATTAAAATAAAGCCTGCCCAGGCCCTCTGAACCGGCGAGCATTCCGATCAGCAGGAACAACAGCAAAACAGGAATAGCCAGCCTGTCGGAAAGCTTGCTGGAAATAACGCTCACGAACATCAATACCGCAACCCACAATAAGATAGTTTCAATCGGCATCATAAGAAAATAATTGGGGTAGTTCTAAGTTTCACAAAAATTAGAACTACCCCTCCTTTCTTGCGTATTTTATGTTATCCTGCCCATTGGACAGCTAAAGAAAGCAGAAATATTATACTATACCTCAATAATTATTCAAGAGTTACAAGGACAGAAAGCGCATCAGGTGGCGTCAATCACCGGACACAGCTCCCGGGAATTCTTCATTTCCCAGTATTTCGCATAAGTCATCAGCTGGTATTGGGCTGAAGCAAGCGCCATCATAAACCCGATGAATCCTTCTTTATACCCCTTCTTGACGATATAAAACTTGAAAAAACGCGAATACATTTTCAAGAGACAAATCCTAAAATTCATCTTGCGCTTGTCTCTTATCCATTTCCTGGCCTCAAAATCGGTTTGGTGGTTTAATTTACTGAATAAATTCTGAAAATCCCTGTAGGCATAGTGGATAATATCGGATTTAAGGGTGAAGGTTTTCCCTTCAAGAAAAGCCCGGGGATGGTATTCCGCTTCCTCCTCGTATTTGAATTTTGCCTTGGCAAACATCTTCAGTTTGGCATTCGGATACCAGCCTCCGTATTTAATCCAATGGCTGCCGATAAAATTACGGTGAGGGATGTTATAGCCAAGATAGGCCGGCTTGGCTTCAAATATTTTAATAATTTCTTCTTTTAACTCCGGAGTCACGCGTTCGTCGGAATCAAGGCTAAGAATATAATCATTCTTGGCCAACGAATAGGCGTAATTACGGTGCGCCCCTTCTTTAATCCATTTTTTGACGTATATCTTATCAGTAAATTTCTTTGCTATCTCCAAAGTCTTATCAACGCTCATATCATCAACAACGATGATTTCTCCCGCCCAGTCATAAACACTCCTGAGGCAATCTTCAATCACCTCCTGTGAATTCTTGGTTAAAACTACCACTGAAAGATTAATTTTCATAATGTTCTCCGTTTATCCTGCGCTTGCTTTTTTTAGAAGCTACACCCAGGATATTCTTTTTTCATCTGCTTTTTGACAATCTTTTCGGCCTGGAGCCAATAGTCCAAATCCCGGCCATGTTTACAACCGTCTTTTTCCCAGAGCTCTTGCGCTTTTATCTTAATGTAATCGGTCAAGTCAATCTTTTTACATTTTGCTTTCACGGAAAATCCTTTTCACTTAAGTTAAAATATTTCTCTTGTTGGATATGCCGCTAATCTTTATTTATCCCGGGCGGGGCCTTTTTCCAGTTATAGCCTTTTTGCGCTTCTTTAAAACCAAGGTCAAAAAGCTCCCGCATTTCAACCGGATCAAAAAGTTCCCTGGCTTTTGATATATGGGTAGACGGGATATAAGCAAGATTAAAATCGCCCTTACCGTTTTCGGCGAAAATGTAGAGTTGATAAAGATCGCCTATGCTTTGAGCGTTGGTCATAGTCTCAACCGTGCGTTCGGCAATCGCCGAAAGCGTATCGGGGACTTCTCTGTAAACAGGGTCAACGTAACCATTCCTTATTACGTATATTGCATACTTATTCCTGGAAATATCGATACCTTTTTCTTTAAGGGCTTTATTAAACCCCTGCAAGACATCGAAAAGAAAAAATACCTGCCTGGTTATCCCTCCGTCAACATGCATCTCGTCATAATCTTGAGTATCGATTTCCGCGCTTAAATAAACCGGCGGGAAAGCAATTGGGACAGATGCAGATGCCAATATGATTTTGCGGAACAACTTTAAAGCCTTATCATCTCCTATAGACGCAATCTTGCCCATATCCCAGATAACCAGCCTTTGCGCATCCAGGTTAGTCGTTCCCACATAGAGCCTGCGGCCTTTATTATATTCAATAGCTATCTCTTTTAGCAATCCTGCGTCGCAATACCGTTCAATAAGGCGTTCCAACGGAAGAGTGCTGACGAAGGAATTAATAAACGGGATACGTAACCGCATAACATCTTTTGTAGAATGTTTTGTGTAAAATTCTTTTAATTTATCGTCGTATCTACTCCCCAGGAAGGCAAACGGCGCGATTATTGCTCCGGTGCTTATCCCGGTAACAACCTTAAAAACCGGGCGCGTCCCGGCTTGCGACCACCCGTTAAGTAACCCCGCCCCATAAGCTCCGTTGGCAGCGCCTCCCGAAATAACAAGCATAGAATAAGTCCGGGCGGCCTTGAAACTAAGAAAAGAGGGGCTTTCTCTCTCTTCCTGCTCCAGCAACTTCAGGAAATCTTTCTTAAAGGAATCGCTCGGTATTCCGCCAAAGGCCCGAATATCCTGCATACCGGAAATCCTGACGCTATTTAACAGGTCTTCCGGGACAGCGTGCCGCGCGTTGGCGCAGCCGGAAATAATGAAAATGCCGAATATTAACCAACAATAACGTTTCAACATCACCTCTTGTTACTTATAAACGTTCTTTTCAGGGAATCGCCGAGCCTGCCACGCTGCATTTCTCTTGCGATTACACTTAAGAAAATGCGCGGCGCTACGGACAAGAAAAATAGTATTTCTCTAAAGGTAAAAAACTTTACTATAAAAATATTCCTCCAGAGTATTTTTAAGTATCTTGAAGGAGTATAGAAAGAGAATTTTATCCGCCGGCCTATTTTCTTTAAGGCGGCATGGCTGTAGGCATCGGAATAAAGCTCTCCTCTTGCGGTAACATGATAGCCGGGAGTTTTTTCGGCAAGTTCTTTTAGGGGAGAGAACTTCTCAATCCTTAATTTATTGCAGGCGATGGAATCAACCCCAATCTCTTTGGCAAATTGCCCGATATAAAGCATTTCTTTTTCCGTTTCGCCGATATTCCCGTAGATAAAATAACCGTTATAGAAAATAGGGTATTTTTTCAAAACCTTGAAATATTTCCGGATCGCCTCCTGGTTAAAACCTTTATTGAGCTGCTTGAGTATCCAGTTATGCGGGGATTCGATACCGATTAAAAGCGCTTTAAATCCGGCCTTGACCATTTTTTCAAGCAGCCGCGGGTGCTTAGCGATATCTATACGCGCCTGAGCCATAAAACGCTTCTTGAGCTTCCGGGCAATAATCAAATCGCATATTTCTTCCGCCCTTTTTGGGTCAGCGAAGAAATCATCGTCGCTAAGGATAATCACTCCCGCCTTCAAACTTTGGATTTCATCGACTACGGAAACGACGCTACGGGCGGAATAATTCCTTTTTTGGCCAAGAGGATTTAAGCTAAAAGTGCAGAATTTGCAGTTAAACGGGCAACCCCGGGCGCTTAACACGGAATCAAAGCTGATATCCGCTACCTTTATCCCGTTTAAGGCAAAGGAATACTCGGTGCGCCGCAGAGCGCGGTCAGGAGAACCTAATGTGTCTACGCCGGGAAGCGGCCGGTTGGAATTATGTTTTACTGAACCGTTTTCGCGGTAAGAGATACCCAGGATATCTTTAAGCGGCGTGCCTTTTAATATCTCCCTAATCGTTTCTTCGCCCTCGCCCCTAGCAATGATATCAATCGTGGGGCATTTCTGAAAAAGCTCTTCTACCTTCTCGGTAGCTTTATAACCGCCTACAACCAGCGTTATCTTTTCCGGCACGCGGTTGAGCATTTGACAGATCTCCTCCAGCTGGCGGTCCCAACCGATGCTTACGCAGAGAATATCGATTTGGCTGGATATAAAGGCAATTAGCTTATCCGGATCAGAGAGTTCCGGCTCATGCCTTAAATCCATAAGCGTAAGCTTGTTGACTAACCCTTTGGCGCTGGTCGCCACATATTCAAGCCCGGTAGGAGGGAAAAGCATCATTGTGCTGTTGGCGCTGCTTTCGATATAGGGATTTAGGAATAAAGCGTGGTTATATCTCATATCTTAAATATTAATTCTCCATTTTTAACAAGCAACAAAACCGGCAACTAAGGCCCCCGGAATCGTAGAACGATTGGCAATAAAACCGGCTTTTCCATTACAACGCAGGCTCCACGAATAACAGTAACTTTTCAACCAATTCACCTAATCTTGCGCAATGTTCATTTGCCTCCTCTAGGGCCTGCCTTCGCTTTTCAACCTGATCTTCTTCCGCACCCTGCCCTTTCAATAGTTTTAAAGAATACTTTGTTTCAAGTATCCCGCTTTTTAACTGATGGGATATTACTCCCAGGTCATTTAATTTCTTAAACTCTTGCGCCTTTATATCTGTAACGTCACGGATAACCGCCACAATCTTCCCAGCCTCTCCGGCAACCTGGCTACTTATAAATTTCGTATATACTTCGAAAATACGATTGCAATTATCTACAGCTTCGCCTTCAAAATAGAAATACCCGTTATCGCTGACGTTAATCCTGAATTTGTTCTTTATATATGCGACTGCGTTGAAATTTTCATCAACCTCAGGAAGGGCAAACATTTTTCTGGCAGCTGCATTTAACTTGACTATTTTAAGGTCTTTTTTGTTAAGCACGACAACACCGTATTCTATCTGGTTTAGTATATCTTCAAACTCTTGATTATCAACCATTATGTTCTCCCGGATTGAAACCGTAAATCAACTTAATGCGCCATAAGTATTTCTGCGTTCTTAACTTCTCCGAAAATAAAAACCATGCTGACTTCTGTATTGAACAAATAGTCATTCTATGAACGAATGTTCACAATAAAAAAATAACATTCATTGATAATTCTGTCAAGACATTTTTATAGAAGTTATTTATCCGCAGCGCCGTTTAAAAAATACCTGAAGATAACGCTAGAGAGGTCAACCAAACTCTTATTTCTCCCTTTGCCTTCTTTAAACCAATTGAGAACAATCGTTTTTTGAATAGCAAAGAATACATCCTTTACCTGCTTGGAATCAAAATCTCCGCTAATTACTTTTTGCTCCTGTGCTTGCTTAATTAACTTTTCAGCATATTCCTGGAACTGCCGGGTGGTAGTAGATTTTAAAAGCTTTGCCTCTAATAATAATCTATCGCTATCAGAAACAAATATCCAGAAGAAATCGGAACTTTTTTCAAAAAAAGCTAAACTCTCCTGCACAAAAACTTTCAACTTACTTCTGGCGTCCTTAATCTGTTTTGTTTTCTCTTCTATTGTAGACAATAAGCTTTTAAGCTTTTCCTCAAATAAACAAAAATAAAGCGCCTCTTTATCCTTAAAATGCAGGTAAACCGTGCCGCTGGCATACTGGGCTTCTCTGGCAATAGCCCTGATGGTCGCCTTATGGTATCCTTTCAAGGCAAACAAATGCTCCGCTGCCTTAAGTATGTCAGACCTGCGTAACTGCCTGTCTCTTTCTTTTCTGCTTAATGTGAACATTCCGCCCCCGTAGGAAAATTACCTAGTTTATGAACAATTGTTCATTAGCAGAATATACCATTCACAAATAACTTTGTCAAGCAAGCATTAAAAAAGCCCGGGATTAATCCAGGGCTGATTTAATACATTTTCCTACGCGCGATTCAAGCCTTAATCAAATTAACTCCTTTACACGAATCGAATTCCAGTTGCAGCGTTACATGGGTAACGGCAAAATTATTCTTTAGCGTTTCTTCTATTTGTTTTATCAAAAGGCAGGACTCGCTTACCGGCATATCGCGCGAGACATTGATATGCGCCTCAAAATGGATATCCCGCTCGGTTACCGCCCACAGATGCGCATGATGGATATCTTTAACTCCGGCGATGCGCTCAATCTGCTTCTGAATTTCTTTTAAATCCATATTTTTGGGGACATGCTGCATAAGGATACGCATGGTCTCTTCAATAATTTTATAGCCTTCTTTCATTACATAGATGCCGATTAGTATGGTTAAAGCCGGGTCAATCCAGTAAGCCCCGGACATAAAGATTGCGCAGGCGCCGATAATCACCGCCATAGAAGAAAGAAAGTCGGAAAAAAGATGCGCGTAAGCGGCCCTTATATTTAAATCTTCATGCGCATGCGCCTTAAGGAGGAACACAGAAATAATATTCGCGGCTAAGCCGATGGAAGCAATGAATAACATAA
>JAQUOO010000043.1 GCA_028717055.1 Candidatus Omnitrophota bacterium
TTTACTTTTTGCTTCTCTTTCATCTGAAGGCCGTAGTTGGAGAGTTTGCTCCTGCGTTTCCCACCCTGGCCGTGCTGCCCCGGCGGATAAGCCCTTTTAGTAGCGGCGCACTTTTCCGTATTGCACCGAGAGCCTTTAAGGAAAAGTTTCTCTCCTTGCCTGCGGCACAACTTGCAAACTGCATCAGTATAACGTGCCATAAATTACACTCTCCTTTTCTTCTTCGGACGACATCCGTTATGCGGTATAGGAGTAACATCCTTAATTAAAGTTATGATTAAACCTGAAGCCTGGAGCGCTCGTATTGCGCTTTCACGGCCAAATCCCGGGCCTTTAACGCGCACCTCAACATCTTTAATCCCGATTTCCTTAGCTTTTCTAGCCGCGTCAGCCGCGGCTATCTGAGCCGCAAAAGGCGTGGATTTTTTAGAACCGCTATAACCTACAATTCCCGGAGCAGACCAAACCAATACATTTCCCTGCTTATCGGTTATTGTGATTATCGTATTATTGAAGCTAGCCTGAATATGCGCAATCCCGGAACTGATTCCCTTAGCTATTTTTTTCTTTTTCGCTCTTTCTTTTGTCGCCATCAATTTCCTCTTTCTTTTATGTCAGGAATTAACCCTCAAGCCCCAAGGGCAAGGGTATCCCATCTAATTTATTTTGCCGCTGCTTTTGCTTTAGCCGGCTCAGCTTTCTTGATTATAGCCATGTTCCCCTTGCGCGGCCCTTTTCTGGTCCGGGCATTGGTACGCGTACGCTGGCCCCTGGCCGGAAGACCTTTTTTATGCCTTGAACCGCGGTATGAACCGATATCCATTAAACGTTTGATATTCTGCGAGATGTCCCTACGCAAATCCCCCTCCAAACGCAACCCGCTTTTTTGCAACGCGTTGGTGATACGGGCAACCTCTTCATCGCTGAGATCTTTGGCGCGCTTGGCTGAATCAATGTTTATCTCTTTAAGTATCTTACTGGACAGAACCCTGCCTATCCCGTATAAATAAGTTAATGAAATATCGACTCTCTTTTCTTTAGGTATATCTACACCCAGTATTCTTGGCATTTATATCTCCTATTTCTTTTGCATGCAGAGGGGAACTCAAATCCCCAAAGAGTTAGCCCTGTCTTTGCTTATGCTTGGGATTAGAGCAAATTACCCTGATTACTCCCGCTCTTTTCACAACTTTACATTTGTCGCAAATTTTTCTTACGGACGCTTTTACCTTCATCCCGTTACAAACCTCCGGATTCTTAACCCGTTACAAGTTTGTAACGGGATTCATTTTATTTAACCCTAAAAGTTATCCTTCCCCTGTTTAAATCATAAGGAGAAAGTTCCAACTTAACCTTATCTCCCGGCAGAATCCTTATAAAATTCATACGCATCTTTCCTGATACATGCGCAAGCACCATATGCCCATTTTCCAACTCTACCTTGAACATTGCGTTGGGTAAAGCTTCAATAATCTTTCCTTCTGTTTCAATCAGCTCTTCTTTAGGCATAAAACCCTTCTTAATCTCTCCGGTTTCACCCCGATCGCTTAGTTAAAGGGTATTCATTTTGTCAGGATTTCCGGCCCTCTCCTGGTTATGGCTACCGTATGCTCAAAATGCGCTGAAGGTAACTTATCCTTAGTCACTGCGGTCCAGCCATTATCCAGAATCTCGGCTTCCCATCCCCCAATATTCACCATAGGTTCAATAGCAAGAACCATTCCTTCTTTAAGCAACGGCCCCTGCCCGGGACATCCAAAATTGGGAACTTCCGGATCTTCATGCAATTTTAACCCGATTCCATGGCCGACAAATTGCCTTACGACGGAAAACCCGCTGTCTTCAACATATTTTTGAATCCTGGCAGATATATCCGATAAACAATTTCCTATTACAGCCGCCTCTATGCCCTCAGACAAAGAAACCCGGGTAACATCAACAAGCCTCTTTATCTTTGGCGAAACACTGCCTATCGGTATGGTAATTGCCGAATCTGAGAAATAGCCTTTGTAATTTACTCCTATATCTAAACCTAAAATATCACCTTCACTCAGGAGCCTGTCGGATGGAATTCCATGAACAATTTCTTCATTGACCGAAGCACAAACTGCCGCAGGATACCCCCGATAACCTTTAAACGCGGGTAAGGCCCCTTGCTCCAGGATAAGCTTTTCCGCTAAAGAATCAATATCCAGAGTTGAAATTCCAGCCCTAATCATTTTTTCCAACTCTCGCATAACCCTAGCCAGAATCCCCCCGGAACATCTAAGCATTCGGAGTTCTTCTTCAGACTTTAAAGGAATCATGCAATCTTTTTAGTAAGAGCGATTATCTCTTCAAGAACTAAACCTGCATCGCCGTCTGCTGCAAGACGATATAATTTCTTCTTATCCTGATAATATTTTATAAGACTGGAGACCTCGTTTTTGTAAACTTCCAGCCGTTTTTTAATCGTTTCTTCCCTATCGTCACTCCTTTGAAAAAGCGCGCCTTGGCACTTATCGCAAACTCCCTTATTCATAGGAGGCATATTCCTGATGTGAAAATTAGCTCCACAAACGCTGCAAACCAATCTTCCCGATAGCCTCTGAATGATTACGCTATCACTTGAATCCAGGTATACGACCATATCCACATCTAAATTCTTCTGCTTGAATATTTCTTCCAAAGTCTGAGCTTGAGCAAAATTGCGCGGATAGCCGTCAAGAATAAAACCTTTTTTTATATCGCTTTGCGAAAACCTTTCCAAAAGCATCTTACTCATTAACTCATCGGGGACCAAAAGACCGCGCTCCATATAGTCTTTGGCTTCTTTTCCTAAAGCAGTTGCGTCTTTGACATTTTGCCTTAGGATGTCCCCGGTAGATATATGCGGTAAACTCAATCTCTCCGCCAATCTTTTAGCCTGAGTTCCTTTGCCTGCTCCAGGAGGACCTAATAACACTATTCTCATATATACCTTAATTAAAAACTTAAAACTGCTTATTTAATTAATGTCAAAATAACAAAGCACAAAATTCAAAATAAATTTAAATGACAAATACCAAATAATAAAACTTCTGTTTTGGTATTTGAGTTTTAGATTTATTTTGAATTTTGAATTTTGTCATTTGTCATTAAACTTTTTACTTTAACTATCTTCTTCCCTTAATATGGCTTCCTTTAATGAAGCCTTCGTAATGATGCGTCAACAAATGCGATTCTATTTGCTTTAAGGTATCCAGCATAACCCCTACTATAATCAAAATTCCTGTCCCTCCAAAGAATGAGGCAACCAAATACGGAACTTTAAGCCAAGCCATGATAAAATCCGGAAATATGGCAATAACCACGATAAAAAGCGCGCCTGCCAAAGTAATCCGGGTCATTACATAATCCAGATATTCAGCTGTAGGCGCACCCGGACGAATGCCTGGTATAAACCCGCCGTATTTTTTCATATTCTCGGAAAGATCCTGCGGATTAAATACTATAGCCGTATAAAAATAACAAAAGAACATAATCAAGAGGCCATAAACAACCGTATAAAGCACATGGCCGCGAATTAAACTCTCTGCCAATCTTTGAAATCCCGGATTGGGAATAAACGACGCCAATGTCGCCGGAAAAAGAATGATTGACTGAGCGAATATAATAGCTATAACTCCAGAGGTATCTACTTTCAGGGGGATATAAGTGGCCTGCCCTCCATAAATCTTTCTGCCGACGATCCTGCGCGCATACTGAACAGGAATTTTTCTCTGCCCCTGGGTAATCATTATTACCGCGAAAACTACCCCTACCAGGAAAATACCCATGATTAACAAGGTAAAAGGCTGAATCTGCCGGCGGCTTGCCGCAAAAGGCGAAACCAAAACATACAACTGGTGCATTGCGGCCGGAATCCTTGAAATGATACCGGCGGTAATTACCAATGATATGCCATTGCCTATTCCGCGCTCCTGTATTTGCTCTCCCAGCCACATAATAAAGATAGTGCCGGTAGTCAAAGTCAAGACAGTAACCAGACGAAAACCCCAGCCCGGTGTCATAACTATTCTCAATCCTTCAAAACGAGCCGGATTTTCCAGCCAAAGAGCGATAAAATACGACTGAACCAAGGCTAAAGCTACTGTGCCATAACGGGTAAATTGATTTATTTTTTCATAGCCGGCCTTACCTTCTTTAGCTATTTTCTCCAAAGCGGGAATTACCGCAGTCAATAGCTGCATAATGATCGATGAAGATATATACGGCATAATTCCCAGCGCAAAAATGGTCAGCTTCTCCATTGCGCCTCCGGAAAACATATTGATTATGCCAAAGATCGTGCCGCCTTGTGTCCTGGATATACGGTTAAAAAATTCGGCCAGGGCTGCTCCGTCAATGCCGGGAGTCGGAATATAACAACCAACCCTGTATACCGCAATCAAAGCACCAGTTATAATTAAACGCCTCTTTAAATCCGGGATCTTAAAGGCGTTAACTAGAGCGTTAAACATTGATAACTTCCGCTACTCCACCGGCCTTTTTAATCTCTTCCGAGGCCTTTTTGGAGAATGAATGAGCCTGTACGGTTATAGCATTTTTTACGCAACCGTCTCCAAGAATCTTAACCGGTTTACGCTTATCTTTAATCAAGCCTTTGGCCAATAAGAGTTCCGGATTTATCACGGTTTCTTTTATTTTAGCCAAACTTTCTAAATTTACGATCTGATATTCTTTCTTAAATACACTATTGAAACCGCGTTTTGGCATTTTGCGGACTAAAGGAGACTGCCCTCCTTCGAATCCTAAATAAAAATGTCTTCCCGCGCGTGAAGTCTGCCCTTTACTCCCTCTAGTCGAAGTTTTTCCATGCCCCGAGCTGGAGCCTCTGCCTAAATATTTACGCCCTTTATGCGCCCCAGCCGGAACTTTTAAGTTGAATAAACCGACCAACTGCGCAGAATCTTGCGACTTACTCTTTTTTACGGTTTTTTTACTTTTCATTTTTAACTTTTGAGGCTTTTTAAGCCCTCAACGGTAGCTTTAATAACATTAATAGGGTTATTGGATTTAAGGCACTTTGTCAGTATATCCTTGATACCTGCGGCTTCGCATATAGCCCGCACAGGACCAGCTGCGATTACTCCCGTTCCTTCAGAGGCCGGTTTAAGTATTACTTTAGCAGCGCCATAGTGTCCGACAACTTCATGAGGAATAGTAGAGCCCTCAAGACTAACCCTGAAAAGGCTCTTTTTAGCTTTAGTCAGGGATTTACGGATAGCATCCGCCACCTCATTGGCTTTGTCCAAAGCAAATCCAACTCTACCTTTGGTATCGCCCACAACAACCAATGCGCTAAAATGTAATTTCTTTCCACCCTTGGTAACCTTGGTAACACGGTTAATGGTAATTACCTTTTCAATTAATTCCGGCTGCTGTTCAATGTTTAACTCACGCATAAGTTAAAACTCCAATCCACCTTTTCTTAAGGATTCGGCGAATGCCTTTATCCTGCCATGATATAAATAACCTGCCCTGTCAAATATGATTTTACTGATTCCTTTCTCTTTGGCCATTTTAGAGAAAACTTCGCCGAAAACACCGGCTGCTTTTACGCTTCCGGAAGAACTTATACTTTTCTTAAACTCTTTACTTGCCGTGGAAAAGGAAAATAACACTTTATTCTCTGTGTCGTCTATAACCTGGGCTGAAAGATTATTCAGGGAGCGCTTGACGACTAGACGCGGCTTACTGCCTGAACCCTGCATTTTAATCCTGATTCTGCGATGCCTTTTTAATCTTGCGAGTTCTTTTTTATTCATTTTATTTTCCACCACCCGTTGCCTGAGCCTTACCCACTTTCTTTTTCACGTATTCTCCGACAAAACGAATACCTTTACCCTTATAAGGCTCTGGCGGATATATGGAGCGTATCTCAGTCGATACTTTACCAACCAACGCCTTATCAATACCTCTTACAACTACCTGGGTCGGTTTAGGAGTCTCGATTTTTATTCCATCAGGAATAGGAAAATTCACCTGATGGGAAAAACCCAAACTCATATTCAGATTATTACCCTGCACACCGGCTTTAAAACCTACGCCGATTATCTCAAGTTCCTTTACATAACCCTCGGTAACCCCTTTAATCATATTCAGCACCAAAGCGCGGTACAATCCATGCAAAGACCTGTCCATCTTTGTATCGGCAACGCGCTTCACCAGAACCTGCCCGTCTTTAATTTCAAGGCTTATCCGAGGAGAAAATTCCATATCCAATTTCCCCTTCGAAGATTCAACCAAGACAGTATTACCTTTGACTTCAATCTTTACTTCCTTGGGAATAACTATGGGTTTTTTACCTATTCTAGACATTAATTTACCCTCTATTTTATCTTTACAGATTTCCGGCTACCAGATATAACCGATGACCTCTCCGCCTAAATTATCTTCCCGGGCATCCTTATCGGTCATAATTCCTTTAGATGTCGAAATGATTGCCAACCCTCTGCCTCTTAAAACTACCGGCACCTTTTTATGCTTCACGTATGAACGTAATCCGGGACGGGATATACGCTTGATATTTCTGATTGCGGACTTTCCTGCGACATATTTTAAATATATACGGGCCTGCCCCTGCTTCTTATCTTCAATCAATTTAAAATTATCAACATAGCCTTCTCTCTTTAGGATCTCTAAAATAGATTTTATTGTGTTAGAAGCCGGGACATCCACGCTATCCCTTTTTGTAATTATTGCGTTACGAATTATCGTAAATACATCGGCTATTAAATCTGTTCTCGACATTATTCTCCTCGATTTTCTTACCAGCTTGCTTTTTTTACTCCCGGGATTAAACCCTGCCAAGCTAATTCCCTGAAACATATACGACACAATTGAAACCTGCGCAAATAACCGCCGCTTCGGCCGCAGATAGCGCAACGGTTATGCTTGCGCGTCGAAAATTTTGCCTGCCTTTTCCATCTTGCTATTTGTGAATTCTTAGCCATATCCTTTATCAGTCCTTATCTGTTTTAAAGGGGACGCCGAATAATTTCAATATAAGGCGGGCCTCTTCTTTGTTTCTAACATTCTTGATAACAATGGTAATATCCATACCCTGGGTGCGGGTCAATTTATCGTATTCCATCTCCGGAAAAATCCCCTGCTCGCTAAGACCTAGCGTATAATTACCCGCCTTGTCAAATGCGTCAGGAGAAACCCCTCTAAAGTCACGGATACGCGGAAGCGCTATGTTCACCAAACGATCCAGGAATTCATACATCATAAACCTGCGTAAAGTAACCTTGCAACCTACGGGAGAATTTTCTTTAACTTTAAAATTCGAGATAGCTTTCTTAGCCCGGCGCATGACCGCCTTCTGTCCGGTAATCAAGGCTAACTCATCCATTGCTTTTTCCAGTATCTTCACATCTTGAAGCGCTTCCCCCACACCCATATTCACCACCATCTTCTCAATTCGAGGAACCGCCATCCTATTCCTGATTTTTAATTCCTGCATCAGCTGCGGAACTATTTCTTTTCTGTATTTTTCTAATAATCTTGGAATCATTTTTCCCTTTTTCCCCTATACTAAATGCCACCTACTAACTGCTGTTTTAAATTGCTTCTTTGCAAGATTTGCAAACTCTGGATTTCGTTCCGTCTTTAAGTATCAAAAAACCCACCCTGGTAGCCTTATCGCAATGCTTACAAACCAACATGATATTACTCAAATCCATCGGCATTTCGATTGAAACAATTCCGCCTTTCTGGTCCTGGCGGGTCTGCCGCTTGTGTTTCTTGGCTAAATTTATTCCTTCTACAAGGGCGCGTCCGCTTTCATTAAAAATCTGGATGACTTTACCCTTTTTTCCTTTATCTTTTCCTTTTATTACCTGGATAATGTCGTTCTTTTTAATTTTTTGCATTAGATTACCTCGGGTGCCAAAGATATAATCTTGGAGAAATTCTTATCCCTTAATTCGCGGGCTACCGGGCCGAATACGCGCGTGCCGCGGGGATTATCCTGGTTATCTATAAAAACAACCGCATTCCGGTCAAACCTCAACACTGAACCGTCAAGGCGCCTGATTGGCTGCCGGGTTCTTACGATAACAGCCCTGCCTTTTTCGCCTTTCTTGATCGTGGCATCCGGAGAAGACTCTTTGATATTAACGTTAATAATATCCCCGATCTCGGCATTAGAACAATTCTTTTTTCCTAAAACTCCGATCAATGATGCCTTTTTCGCGCCGGTGTTATCCGCAACATCTAATATAGAACGCAACTGAATCATTTAAATCTCCTCTTTTACTTCTACCTTAGCCGCCTCGCTAACTTTTTTGATAACTTCAACTACCCTAAAATGCTTATCTTTAGAAAGAGGCCGGGTTTCTTCAATCTTTACGGTATCCCCAAGCTTAGCGATCCCCTTCTCGTCATGAGCTTTGAATTTGTTGAAAATCTTAGCAATACGCGAATATTTGGAGTGTTTACTTATCCTTATAACGCGCACAACCACCGTCTTTTGCATTTTGTCGCTTATTACCGTACCAATAAACTCTTTTCTCTTTCCCATATTTTTATTCTTTCTTGGAGTTCAAAATAGTTTCGACTACCGCAATGTCTTTCTTAACCGAAGAGAACAAATGCGGCTTTTCTACTCTTCCTGTATAACGCTGGGAGTTCAATTTAAAAAGCTCATCCTTCAGGGCTTTCTCTTTCTCCAGCAATTCAGCCTTTGATAAGTTAATTAAGTCTTTCGCTTTCAGTCTTTTTGCCATATTATTTATGTATACGTGATATAAACTTTGTCCTGAGTGGTAACTTATAGGCTACAAGCCTAAAACACTGGCGAGCATACTCTTCCGGAACGCCGCCCAATTCAAACAAGATTCTGCCTCTTTTAACCACGGCTACCCAATGATCCAAATCACCCTTACCTTTACCCATACGCACTTCTGCCGGTTTTTTAGTTATTGATTTATCCGGAAAAACCCTGATCCAAAGCTTCCCGCCCTTATGCAGCTGACGGGCGATAATAACACGAGCAGCTTCAATCTGAGTATTTTTTAACCACCCGTTATCCAAGCTCTTCAATCCGAATTCACCAAAGGCTAAATCTGCACCGCTAGTGGCTACTCCCCTGCGCTGCCCCTTTTGTAATTTACGGTATTTTACTCTCTTGGGCATTAAAGGCATTTTAGTTCATCTCCTTTTTAGCCTTTCCTTCTTCGGCCTTCGCTTCAGGAACATCCTGAATCACTTTCTTTTCCAAAACATCCCCCTTATATATCCAGACTTTAACACCTATAAGCCCATAAGTAGTAAGACTCTCGGCAAGACCATAGTCTATATCCGCCCGAAAAGTCTGCAACGGAACTTTCCCAAGCTTATAAGTTTCGGTCCGGGACATTTCTGCTCCGTTTAAGCGTCCCGCACAGCAAACGCGTATACCTTTAACTCCGGCATTGATTGACTGCTCCATAGCTCGTTTTACCGCCCTGCGAAACGCAACGCGTTTTTCCATTTGGAAAGCGACGTTTTCAGCGACTAATTGCGCGTCCCAAGCTGGATTCTTAACTTCTTCGATGTCAATAGCGATTTCCTGTTTCGCTAAACTATTCAAATCTCCTCTTAAACGTTCAATATCAGCCCCGTGACGGCCGATAATAAGCCCGGGGCGAGCGCTAAATATCCTGATTCTAATCTTATCCGCCAATCTATCGATTACAATTCTAGACACTGCAGCCTGTTTAAATCTTTTCTTGATGAATTTACGGATATTGTAATCCTGATATATGAATTTGG
>JAQUOO010000044.1 GCA_028717055.1 Candidatus Omnitrophota bacterium
TAGGATGTAGGGGAATATAATGCGGTTAAGAGTTATCGTGGCAGCCAATTTTTCCGGGGATGCGGCAAAGCCCGGAGCGATAAGCCGCACGATAACAGGAGAAAATATTATACCCAAGATAGTAATAGACATAAGTATTACTACCAATAGATTCAATACGACATTTGCCAACTCCCAAAATTCTTCTTGGGTGTGACGCGCTGCGTATTCGCTAAATACCGGGACAAAAGCGGCATTAGCAGCTCCTTCTCCGACTAGATCTCGGAATAAATTGGGAATCCTGAAAGCTATAACAAAGGCCTGCGCGTAGACATACACTCCAAAAAGCCGGGCAATAACAACATCCCGCAAGAACCCCAATAAGCGGGAAATAAAGGTTGCCATAGCTATAATACCGGCGGATTTAGCAATCGCATGATGGCCTTGATTCGGATATTTGCCTGTTGACATAGACTATGAATTATGTTAAGTTAGTAAACAATCTACCCCTCGTCCGCCATAAAAGAGCGGCGTACTCGGGGTTAATTTACCGCCCCCTTAAATGAGGGTAAATTAAGGAGACTGATATGCCCAGACGTAAAACATCAATTAAAAGAACCCGGCAAGACAAGAAAAAGCACCTGCAAAACTTAAAAATCAAGCAACAACTCAAAAAAACAATCAAACAATTTCAGGGTTTACTTGCTGCAAAAGATACCGCCGAAGCCAAGAAAATCCTTGTTCAGATATTTTCCCAACTGGACAAGGCGGCTAAAAAGAAAACAATTCATCCTGCTACAGCTAACCGTAAAAAGAGCCGTTTAATGAAGCGGCTTGCTAAGAGCGCATAACTTTACAATTAATTTTTCTAAAATAAAAACGGGCTTGAATCTGCCCGTTTTTATTTCGATATCGCTATCAATCAAAAATTTAACCCTGCGCCTGGCTTCAGCCGGACTTAATTGGCTTCTCTCCAAAGCGTATCTTAACCCGCCCAATATCCTTTCCGGCCTTTCGCCGTCTTTCAATAACTGATCTAAAATTTTAAGCGCGTAATCCGGTTTTCTTTCTTCTATTGAACGAGTAAGATTAAAGGTATTAACGGCCGGGGTTTCTTTAAAACGGAAAATTCTTGCATATCTGCAGATATCCTTTACGAGGTCTTCCTTTTTCTTTGTATCTGCCATATCCAAAAGCAGAATAATATCTTTATTCCCGGATTTTGCCCATTCAACAATAAAATCATCCATGTCCGGATTAAGTTCCTGCGCGTTCCTTATCACCACGATTCTCTTGGTTGAATTAACTGGAAGGGCCAACAGTTTCTCCTGCAAATCTTCAAGTTTAAGATTTTCCGCATAGAGGACATCCAGATTGAACTGCTCCATATTTTTAGCGAGGAATTCTTCTTTGATTTGCTTAAGCTGAATGTCTTTGGAGCTGAAAGGAGTATCCTTAAAGGAAGAGTCCTGGCCGGCAAATAAATAAATCATCTTGACCTACCATTGTTCGACTGCCCGTTCGACAATCCGGCGACTAAGATCGGTAAGGGCATCCGTTACTGCCGCATCTTCGGTTTTTGCCTGGTTACCGGTAGGGAAATACGTGGTGTCTCCGATAAAATCATCTTCTTTCCAGAGTAACTTATTCGCTGCTCTATCCCAAAGGCTTATACTCACTACCAAATTTATGCGGTATTCGCTCACGTTGTCGTTATTATCATAACGCAACGGATCTTTGCGAAAATCCAACAATTCGCCTTTTAGGATAAGGTCGGCTGATTCTTCTTTTAAAGGTTTCAGATTGCCATCAAAAAGGAACCTATTGTTCACAAACTGGGTAATGTCTGTTTCTATCATGGGGCGGTATATTCTGTATTTATTTTCTGCGTCAGTCGAATTAGTGATATTGGTCTTATTTATAAAAGGAGTGATGTATATGGTCCTGTATTTAGTCTCTATCAGAGACCGGGTAGTATAGCCGCAGCCGGATAAAAAAACAGTAGATAGTATGCAGCATACAGCATATAGGGTAAAGGACAAAAAACGCTTATTTTGCATTCTTTTTCTCCATAAACTGAAGCTTTTCCAGGGCTTTTGCCGCCCAGGAAGATCCGGGGTAATTATTTATTATGTTCTCATAATAAATGCTGGCTGCCTTATAAGCTTCTTGCTTCTCATAAAATACCGCAATATTATAGCTTGAAGCCGCCTCTTTATCTCTAAGCTTGTCTATATTCTCTTCGGCCTCTCTTGATAAAACGGCGTCGGGATGCTCTTTTACGAACTCCTCGAATTTCTGCTTGGCATCCTGCATCGCTCCCTGATCATAGTCCGGGCCGCGCGAAACCGCAGCGCGACAAGTAGCAATCTGGAATTTGGAAGGTTCAACCCACTCGCTATCCGGATAATTGGAAATCACCTTGTTAAAGGCATCTTCCGCCTCATAATAACGCTGCAGGCCCTTTAAGACTAAACCTAATTTATACTCCGCCTTAGGAGCCAATGAACCGTAAGTCGAATTCTCCACCACCTTAGTGAGTATTTCAATGGCGGGATTTTCAACCGGCAATGTAACTCCTAACGCTTTACGTTTATAACCGGCTATGAATTTCTCGGCGATATTATATTCCTTGCCGATAATCTCCTTGATCCGATCCGAAAAAGGATACTTATCGATCACTTTCTGATAAGCCAGATAGGCCTCATAGAGGTTATCACGCTCTTCTTCGATTACGCCCAAATAATACTGGGATTCCGAAGATTCAAACGACTTGGGATAAGCTTTGAGCAATTTCTTGAATTCACGGATGGCGTCTTCATATTTTTTGCCTTCGTAAAAACTCTTGGCGTAATCGAACTGCGCCTTGGGGGTGTCCTTGGGCAGATTCTTGGGATTAACCCATTTTCCGCTTTTGGGTGTCCAGATCCAGAAGGAATAAGCCGGATTAACCGATAAAGCAAAAATGATACAGAAACATAACATTATACGTCGCATAATATTAAAACTTTAACACAAGGCCCGGGATTTGTCAAACAGATTAAAAGCCAAGATTCATAAGTAGAGGTAAGCAAAAGGCAGACGGATGAAGAAATTATTGAGATTTATAAGCAAAGCGACAAATAACTCGATACTCGGGACAAAAAAGTTTGCTCCGGAGGGAAAAACCAAGGCAACAATAACCAAGCTAAATCCACAGAGCGTAATCAGGGTAGCTAAGGGTACGATAAATATATTAGCCAACACCGTAACCGGAGAAAAGAACCTGAAATAGTAAGCGACAAGCCACAAGGTAACCAGCCATGTGGATAAGGATACCAAACATCCTTGCGCGGCGGACTGCAATATCTTTGGCCTTATCGATTGGCTCCTGAAGAAGGCTTGAAGTTCAGGATAAAGAAATACAATTGCCGCAACGCAAGAAAAGGAAAGCTGAAAGCTTATAGAGAATAAATCTCTGGGGTTAAGAAAGAGAATGCATAAAGCGGCTAAGGCTAATGAATTACGGATGTCTGCCTCTCTTTTAATAATTAGCCCCGCTAGTAAAAACACCGCCATGATAGTAGCGCGCACAACCGGGCTAGAGACACCAGTAGCAAAACAATAGATTATCAAGCAGAGTATTGCTAAAAAACACCTAATCCTCCTTGAAATACCTAAGACCTTAAGCAATAAAACCGCGATAGACGCAACCACGCCGACATTAAAACCGCTTACCACTAAAATATGCACTGTCCCGGCCTTAGACATTGAATCATACACTATGAAAGGGATATTGCTTTTTTCTCCCAAGACCATAGCATCCAGTATGCCTGCCGCCAGCCTAGAGAGCTTCCGGTAGATTATTGCCTCTGCATTGTTTCTTAAATAATAAGCCAGCCTCAAAAGGGGATGGCCGCAATTTTTACCTAGACTTACGGCGCAGATCGGAGAGTTTACGCGCATAATACCTGAAACCCTGTCGCCATACAGCTTGAAAGGCTTATGGATAGCCCCTCTCAAAATAAAAGCTTCTCCGTAGGCCAAGCTCTTTGCTTCTTTTAGATAAACCAGGATATCGCCGCTACACTTATAATGCGCGCTATTGAATTCCAACTCTTCAGTCCTGAACAAAAATGAAGGCTTCCCCTCCTTTAATTGCGGCTGGCTGCTGATAAAGCCTTTAACCGTAAAAACAGTATCATTTTTATAAAAAATAAAATGGGATATATGGGATTTCGGTAAAATATAGCTATTCAAAAGGAGCAACGCCCCAAGGATAAAGACAAAGCATGGAAACAATATCTTAAATACCAAATCTCTTTTAATAAAGATTACGCAGGTAATAAGTAGGATAAGCGCGCAAAAATAAACCGGCAAAAACCGTATCCTGAAAAAATGCGCGAAGGCAATTCCGCAGCCAAGATAGAAAACAATCCAGGTCACTTGACGATTAAGTACTCTTCTATTTTGGCAAGCTTGGAAGCATTAATACCTCTTATGTTCCTTAAGTCATCTACGCCGTTAAAACCGGAGTGTGCGTCGCGATATTCAATAATCCGCTGGGCCAGCTTCTCTCCGATGCCGGATATCCCCAAGAGAGCTTTTTTGTCCGCGCTATTCAAATCTACTTTACCCAGGTTTTCTGAAAAGCTGGCTACGGTTTTACCTGCTCCAAATTGTTTCAATCCAAAGTTTACTACTACCCCCAGCAACGCAATCCCTGCCAAGAACAAAACAACCTTTCTCTCTTCCTGCGTCAAATTAAGCATTTTGCCACCTCCTACTTCAATAGACGGAATAGACAGAGAAATCTAATTAAAAAAATAGCAGTTAGTAGTTAATAGGCAGTATGTAAGGAGAGAATATTACCGGTTTTCTTACGGCGTGCAGGTTTGGCCAACAGAGTTATCAACACAAAGAGTATAATGACAGGTACTACCAGGTTGTTTATAGGCCCTAAAACCATACCCTCCTGCAGCGCTACAATAATAGATTCCATGATTATAGGCCCAAGAGACATTATTTGAATCAGGGTTAGGCATCCTATACACAGTCTCTCCTTCAAGAGTTACGGTTATGGGCCAAGCTCCAGAGACAGGCCATGTGCCATACACCGCATAGTAAGCCATGGCTACCTGCTTTATGGAGCTAAGGGTGGCATATACTTTGGATTTCTCAGCCTGGCCTATATTAGCATAATATTTAGGGAGAGCGACAAGGGCAAGGATACCTACGATAACGATGACGATGATTAGCTCGATGAGGGTAAAACCGTGTTCTTTTTGGGTTAGGCTCTTCTTGTGAGATCCTGGGGACATAAGGGTTTGTATTGAATATATTAAATATATATTCAATAGTTTACCCCCCCCTAGGGATTGTCAAGGGGAGAATTGGGGACGGGTATAAACTGGTAACAAAGGTAGCAGATTAGACTACGATATTGACGAGCTTTTTGGGAACGAGAATGAAATTCCTGACAGGTTTTCCCTGAATCCAGGGAGAGAGCGCTTTATCAGCCAAAACCATTTCCTTGAGTTTTGCTTCGGAAATATCCGCGGCTACTTCAAGTTTTAAGCGAACCTTGCCATTAACCTGAACCACGATAGTCACGCTATCTTCAACTAACATTTTAGGGTCAACTTCCGGCCAGCTGGCCATTAATACGCTCTCTCTATTGCCCAGCGCTTTCCAAAGCTCTTCGCAAAAATGCGGAGCAATCGGGCTAAGCATAAGAACTAGCTTCGCGAAAACATCTTTATCCGCGCCGGCCTGATAAACAGCATTAGTCAGCTCCATGAGGCTGGCAATGGCAGTATTGAATTTGAATTCCCGGTAATCTTCGCTTACCTTCTTAATTGTTTTATGCAAAATCCGGACCAAAGATAAATCAGCTCTATCTTTCAAATTATCCTGAATGCGCCAGACACGATTCAAGAATTTATGCGCTCCTTCCAAGCCCCGGTCATCCCACTCCAATTCTGTTTCCGGAGGCGCGGCAAATAAAATAAACAGCCTTAGGGTATCCGCACCGTATTTTTCAATCATGATATCCGGGTCAACGATATTCCCTTTGGACTTAGACATCACTTCCCCGTCTTTTAAGACCATACCCTGGGTAAGCAAACGCTTAAACGGCTCATCAAAATCAATCATCCCTAAATCTTTAAAAAATTTGGTAAAGAAACGCGAATACAAAAGATGCAAAATGGCATGCTCAATTCCGCCGATATATTGATCCACCTTCATCCAATACGCGGCTTCTTTTTCATCAAACGGGCTATTCTTAAATTTAGGAGAGCAGAATCTCAAGAAATACCAGGAAGAATCAAAGAAAGTCGCCATGGTATCGGTCTCCCGGCGGGCTTTTCCTCTGCATTGAGGGCATTTTACTTCTACGAATTTCTTGACTTTTCCTAAGGGGCTGCCTCCTTCTCCGGTAAAAGGAGCGTCTTTAGGAAGTTCTACCGGCAAATCTTTGTAAGGCACTGGAACGATTCCGCATTTAGGACAATAAATAACAGGAATGGGCGTGCCCCAATAACGCTGCCGGGAAATAAGCCAGTCGCGCAATCTCCAATGCGTCTGAATTTTGCCGATTCCTTCCTTCTCTATCCATTCGGCAATCTTAGTTTTGGCTTCTGTATTCGGTAAGCCGTTAAATTGTCCGGAATTAATTTGTGTGCCTTCCCCTTCATAAGCTTCCTTCATCTCCTGGGCATTAGTCTTACCGGCTGCGATATTCTGAATAACAATCCGCATTGACAAACCATGCTCCCGGGCAAAAAGAAAATCGCGCTGGTCATGCGTCGGCACAGCCATAATTGCGCCGGTTCCGTATTCCATCAAAACATAATCCGCGATCCAAATCGGAACCTCTTCATTATTTACCGGGTTGACCGCGAAACTACCTGTAAACACCCCCTCTTTCGTGACGTCGGAAGAAGCGCGCACAACCTTACTCTCTTTGGAAACTTTCTCGATAAAAGCCAAAGCTTCTTTTTCCTGCGGTTTGCCTTTAATCAATTCTTTAACCAAAGGATGCTCCGGCGCCAAAACAATGTAAGTGGCGCCAAAAATCGTATCTACCCGGGTAGTAAAAACCGGAATAACCTTATCCGCGGCTTTAACTCTAAAATAAATCTCTACCCCCTGGCTCTTGCCAATCCAGTTTGCCTGCATGCTTAAGACGCGCTCAGGCCAATCATTTAATTGTTTGAGGTCTTCTAAAAGCCTTTCTTTATAATCGGTTATTTTTAAATACCATTGCTCCAAATCTTTTTGTTCCACTTTAGTGTGGCAACGCCAGCAGCCGCCTTCAATCACCTCTTCATTGGCTAAAGTAGTCTGACAGCTTGGGCACCAGTTTACCGTAGAGGCTTTTTTATAAGCCAGCCCTCTCTCGAACATTTTCAAAAATATCCACTGGTTCCATTTATAATAAGAGCTGTCGCAGGTAGAAACTTCACGCTCCCAATCATAAGAAAAACCCATTTTTTGCAATTCTATTTCCATCTCGCAGATACATTTATGGGTCCAGGTATCGGGCTTAGTCTTATTTTTTATCGCGGCGTTCTCCGCGGGCTGGCCAAAAGCGTCAAAACCCATCGGATGCAAAACATTATAACCTTCTAAAGTCTTAAAACGGCTGGCTACATCGCCTATAGTATAATTACGCACGTGGCCCATATGGATTTTCCCCGAAGGATAAGGAAACATTTCCAATAGGTAGAATTTCTTTTTGGCGGGGTTAATCTGAGCGCGAAAGGACTTGCTCTTTTGCCAAAGACGCTGCCACTTCTTCTCTATTCTTTTAAAATCGTAAAACATGGTTTTAATTTTTTCCCAACTTCCTCACCAACGCCAGGTTTAGGCTATCGCTTTTCTCATTATCCTTGGGCGTCTCTAGAATCATAGGTATGTTCTTTAATTCCGGATGATTGATAATCCTCTTCATTCCCTCTAATCCTATACTCCCTTTGCCAATATGGTCATGCTGGTCATGGTGCGAGGCAAGCGGCCCATAAGCATCATTCAAATGAATCAATTTTATGAACTTAAGTCCGACTTGCGCATCAATTTCATCCAGCATTTTATCCAAACCTTCCTTGGTCGAGAGGTCGTAACCGGCTAAATACGCATGCGCAGTATCTAAACACAGGCCCAAGCGCGATTTTTCTTCTATTCCGGCGAAGATTTTTCCCTGATGTTCGAATTTATACCCCAGCCACGAACCGCTGCCGGAAGTATTCTCCAGCAATATGCCTACTTTGGAATCTGCGGTTTCATCTAAAATCTTGTTTAAAGCCATAATCAGCCTTTTTATTCCCGCTTCTTCGGAAGTTTTTTTATGGCTGCCCATATGTGTTACGATATAATCCGCTTCTAATCTTTGCGCGTCCTGCATATCCTCGATATAAGCCCGGATGGACCACCGGTAAAGCCGGGGATTAGGGGAAGCAAGATTTATTAAATAAGAAATATGGACAAATACGGGGTCTATTTTGAACTTCTTGCGCCGGAGCTTGAATTCCGCTGCGTCTTTGGGGTCTAAGGGGCATACTTTCCATTGCTGGGGATTACGAACGAATAGCTGCATAGTCTGACATTCAAGCTTATGCGCAATATCTAACGTCTCGTAAATCTCTTTTGCTCCGGAAACATGCACGCCTAAAATCATAGTCTTTAAATTATACATCCCCGGAACTTGAGCGTCAATAAGATAAAGGGACGGAGAATATCCGTCCCTTTATGTATTCAAGGCACATTCACTCGCTGCGCGGCTTATCGCCGCACCTTGCCCGATTGAATGCGCTTAAAATTCTCCTTGTCGGAGAATTTTAAGTGGTCCTTACTGGATAAGGTTAGAGCCTGTATCCAGCAGAACCTTTAATCTATATTAATAGGCACCGCCGCTTGGGCGGCTCCCGTATCTTGCGTGCATCGTTCGGCTTTGCTGGGGCAAAGCCTCACTTGGCGCCCCGCTGGGGCGGGGCTTCTTGCTAATGCAATGCGTGACCGGCTCGGCAGGCTGGCGGCTGGGTGGGGGCAGCCGCCAGCCGTCGCGTCCAATTCGAGTATTTAAAAATAGCGGTTGTTCGCTATGCCACAATTAACTCTTTAAAATCTTCCCCTGTGCGGCATTGCCGAGCCTCTCGCGGACAATGCTTGAGAAGCGCGGACAAATTTTGCCAAAAAATACAAAAGAACAGATTTTATTATACTGTATATACACAGAATATTCAAGGGGGGATTTTGTTTTCAGGTAGGCTTAAAAACTTCCTTTATGCACCAGGGTTTTCTTCTATCCATTTTTCCAAAGCCTCGGGGTCCCAAGCCAAGCGTTGCGTCGACCTGCATTCTAAAGCCTTAGGAGCTGTTGCTTTTTCGCAGCCTTCAAGAAACATACCGCGGATATTCATCCACGCTTTACCAGGCAAAAGCGCATCTTT